>JBARNF010000880.1:0-11405 GCA_049802835.1 Bradyrhizobium sp. | reverse complement strand
ACGGTGAGGCATTCGGCGACGGCATCAATGGCGCCGTCAACCTCGAATCGATCGCGACCCCGGGCGGCGTCGCCGTCTCCGGCAGGGCCTATCAGGAAGCAGATACCCAACTCTCCGTCGACCTGATCGACGCCGGCAGCTTCCATTTCGAAAATCTTCAAGAGCCGGTTCAGGCCTGGACCTGGGAACCGGACAGCGATCCGGTCGTCCGGGAGCAGAGAGGCGCCTCCAGCCTGCCGCCGCAATATCGCACGGCGATCGTGGGCGTGCTGCCGTTCGTCAATCTCGCCGACGGCGTCGATGAATACCTCTCCGACGGTCTCACGGACGATCTGATCCACGCATTGTCGTTGCAGTCGTTCTTTCGCGTCCTGAGCCGGACCTCGACCTTCCGCTTCCGGGATCGCAGCCTCAGCCCGCGCCTGATCGCACGTGAGATCGACGCGACCTATGTGATCCAGGGGACGGTGCGGCGCTCGCAAGACAAGATCCGCGTGACCGCCGAACTGATCGCGCCCGAAACCGGCGCGCAATTGTGGACCGGACGTTACGATCGCGAATTCGGCGATCTTTTTGCGATGCAGGACGAGATCACCACGAACCTTTGCGCGGCGCTGATGCCCGAGATCTACCGCGTCGAGGCGTCGGTTCCGGTCCGCTCGCCGGCTACCAACCCGACCGCGTGGGATCGCTTCCTGAGGGGATTGTCCCACTACTATCGGCCGACCAAGGCCGACTACGAGACGTCGATCGCCCTGTTCCGCGAAGCCATCGCGCTCGATCCCACGCTCAGCCTCGCGCACGCCTATCTGGCGACCATTCTCCTGCAGGGCATCAACTTCGGCTGGATCAGGGGCTCGCGTGAGCTCTGGAACGAGGCGATGGGCCTCGCGCTGGACAGCGTGCGGCTCGATGGGCGCTCCTCGTTCGCCTATTCGATCCTCGCCTTCGTGCAGGCGATGCAAGGCGCCCACGAGGACGGCATGAAGGCGGCGCGCAAGGCGACGGAACTGAATGCCTACGACATGGGCGCGCGGGGTGTGCTCGGTCTGTGCCACATGGTGGCCGGCGAGCACCAGCACGCGATCGAACTGTTCTCGATCGCCGCCCAGCGCGGCAACAGCGATCCGCGCTATCAATGGCCGGCGCTGAACGCGTTCAGTCATTACCTGCTCGGCCGCTATGAGGCTGCGCTGTCGTGGGCCCGCGAAGAGCTGTTGCTCTATCCGAACCACCTCCAGGCGCTGACGATCCGGGCCGCGACGCTGGCGCAGCTCGGCCAAACCGCGCAGGCGCAGGAGGCCGTCGGCGCGCTGCTGGAGCACTATCCCTGGCTGACGCTGGATCGTCACATGAAGAATATCCGGTGGAGGAATCGTGACGATATCGACCATTATCGCGACGGGCTGACCAAGGCGGGGCTGACATGAGCAAATCGCGGCGCTGGTCATCGGCCTGCCACACGGCTTGCACATTGCTTCCGCAAAATCATTGGATTCCAGCACTGTTGCCGTGTTATCGCCCTCTCTAGGAGCAAGGAACGAATGGAGAGACGGCTGGCCGCCATTGTCTGTGCCGATGTGGCCGGTTACTCGCGGATGATGGGCGCCGACGAGGCGGGAACCCATGCCGCGTTCAAGGCCCATCGCGGCGCCATCCATCCGATCATCCTCAACTACGGCGGCCGGATCGTGAAATACACCGGCGACGGGTTTCTGCTGGAATTCCCGAGCGTCGTCGGCGCCATCGAGGCTGCGGTCGAGATGCAGCGGCTGATGGCTGAGCGCAACGCTCACCTGCCGCCCGACCGCGTCATGCAGTTCCGCCTCGGCGTGAACATGGGCGATGTCATCTTCGACGAGGACGAGGTGTTCGGCGATGGCGTGAACACCGCGGTGCGACTTGAAGCCGCAGCACCTCCCGGTGGAGTTGCGCTGTCTCACAAGGCCCATCAGGAAGCGAATAAGCACCTGACGGTCACCTTCCTCGATCGGGGCCCGTTCCGCTTCAAGAACATCGAGGATACGATCAATGTCTGGACCTGGGATCCCAGCACGCCGGACAAGAGCCGTGAGCCGGGGCCCGCGTCGGGCCTGCCTGCGCAGTACCGGACGGCGATCGTGGGCGTCCTGCCTTTCGCCAATCTCAGCGGCGACAACGACGAATATTTCTCCGACGGATTGGCCGAAGACCTCATCCACGCGCTGTCGCTGCAATCCTTCTTTCGCGTGCTCAGCCGCAATTCGACCTTCGCCTTCAAAAATGCCGGGATGAGCGCCCGCCTCATCGCGCGCGAAATCGACGCGACCTACCTGATCCAAGGCTCGGTGCGGCGCTCCGGGACCAAGATCAGGGTCACGGCTGAACTGGTCGCGCCCGAAAACGGCGAACAGCTGTGGGCTGGCCGCTACGACCGCGACATCGGCGACCTGTTCGCGGTGCAGGACGACATCACGGCCAATCTGTGCACTGCGCTGGTCCCGGAGATCTATCGCGCCGTGGCCTCGGTGCCGTTCCGGTCGGTGAACGCCGACCTGACGGCGTGGGACCGTTTCCTGCGCGGGCTGTCGCACTACTATCAGCCGACCAAGGCCGACTACGAAAGCTCGATCGCGCTGTTCCGCGAGGCGATCGCCATCGACCCCGGCCTTGCGATCGCCCACACTTATCTTGGCACGATCCTGCTGCAGGGTATCCATTTCGGCTGGATCAGGAACTCGCGGGAGCTGTGGGACGAGGCGATGGCGCTTGCCGAGGCGAGCGTGCGGCTGGATTCCCGTTCCTCGTTCTCCTATTCGCTGCTGGCCTATGTCCATGCCATGCAGGGGCGGGTCGAAGCGGGCATGGAGGCGGCGCGCAAGTCGCTGCAGCTCAATCCCTACGACATGGGCGCGCGCGGCGTGCTCGGCGTATGCCATCTCGTCGGCGGTGAGCACCGCCAGGCGATCGAGCTGTTTTCGATTGCCGCGCAGCGCGGCAACAGCGATCCGCGCTATCAATGGTCGGTGCTGAGCGCGTTCAGTCATTACATGCTCGGCCAATACGATGCATCGCTGTCCTGGGCGCGGGAGTCGCACTACCAGAACCCGAACCACCTGCAAGGCCTCGCGATCCGCGCTGCGGCGCTGGCCCAGCTCGGCCGCTCGAGCGAAGCGGGCGAGACCGTCGCCATTCTGCTCCGCCTCTATCCATGGATGACGGTCGAGCGTCTCCTGAGCAACATTCGCTGGCGAAATCCGGCCGACGTCTCGCATTATCGCGACGGCCTCGCCAAAGCCGGCATGCCGCTGACCAAGCTGAGCTTGGTGGACACCAAGGCCAAATACGCCGGTGAATAGCGCAATCTCGACTTGAGGTTGACACTGCGCCGGGTTACTCCATCATTCATAATTGCATTGTAACTTTCAGACGGTGTGGACCCGCCCCGCTCTTCGGCGCATTCCGGCGCCAGACGTCTTTGTTTGCGTGATTCCGTTTTCATCACTCAGGTGCTTTCCAAGGATGTCGTTCGATGCAAGAAGACAGCGCCCGCGTCCGTGACGCCCTGCCGGGACAGCTTCCCGTCTCGCCCGACAATCCCTGTCCCTTCCTGCGCGCGCTCGTGGCTGGCGGCTTCGTCGGCGGTCACACCGTCGCGCTGAAGACGATGGCCCACACCATCGAGGCGGCGAGCGGCGAGACCGGCTTCAAGAAGCGCAAGGTCGGCATCGAGACCTTCGGCGTCGCCCTGATCGCCAACGGCCTGTCGCCGCTGCGCCTGCTGAAGAGCCTGTGGTCGGGCGCCGATCTCGACGAACTCCGCAACGGCCCGCTCGACAAGCATGGCGGCGGCTCGCGCATCCTCGATGTCGCGGCAAAAGTCCATCCCGAGGAGATCGATCGTCTGGCCGGCTTCGGCAGCGACTATCCCGATCCCGCTGGCGACACCGAGCGCGGCCTGAACGCGGCGCAGATCCAGGCGTTCATGAAGGCCAATCTGAAGCGCGATGGCGACGCGGCGCGCTGGTACTATCCCGTGCTCATGCAGGGCGAGTGGCCGGTGCTGCTGAGCATCCTCGGCAAGGGCGACGGCGACAACCGCTATCTCAGCGTCGCCGAGGTCCGCACCCTGTTCGTCGACCGCCGCCTGCCGCAGCGCATCGAGGCGCGGCTGATGGCGAAACCGAAGCCTGCCAACATCGTCTGGCGCATCGCCAAGGCGCTGGTCGGCACGGCGGCCCTGGCCGCTGTCGCCGTGTTGCTGGCTTGGATCGCGGCGCCCGACGCCGTCAGCGACAAGCTCGGCGCGATCCTTCCGAAGAAGGCCGCGGCCCTGATTCCGCCGGCACTCCCGAACACCGAGCCCACCAGGGCGGCCTATTGGCTCGACCAGGGCTGGAGCACGCAAGACCGGCACTGGTTCCACCATGTGACGCAGGGCACCGCCACATTCCCGATTCCCTACAGCTGGTTCATGGCGATGGAGCAGCCCTATCTGTCTCCGTTCGGCACGCCGGGCCTGATCTCCGACAGCGCCTATCTCGAACGCTTCGGCTTCATTCCGAGCCCGAAGAGCGTCGATGGCGACCCCAGCGCGCTCAGGCCGTTCGGCTACGCGGCCACCACGGCTGCGAAGACGGAGCCGGCTGCGCCGCTGCCCGCGGGCCTGAAGCCGACCCCTGCCGGTAACGAAGGTGGCCTGCCGGTCGGCTTCGCCCGGCTCACCAACGTGACCAATCCGGCCACTGGCGCCGCCGAGCCCGACAAGATCGGGCTGAGCTGCGCGGCCTGTCACACCGGCAGCATCCACTACAAGGGCGTCAGCGTGCGCTTCGACGGCGGTCCCGGCATGGCCGATCTGCGCAAGCTCGAAGAGGCGATGGGCTTTGCGATGATCTTCACGCAACACGTGCCCGGCCGCTTCGCGCGCTTCGCCGAGCGCGTGCTCGGGCCGAAGGCGACCGACGCCGATCGCGCGACCCTGAAGAAGGGACTGAAGGCTGCGATCGATTTCGCGCTCAACATGCAGGCCAAGAACTACCAGACCACGATCGAGGCCAAGGGCCAGACCGAGACGGCGGAAGGCTTCGGCCGGCTCGACGCGCTGAACCGCATCGGCAACCAGGTGTTCTATCTCGACATGGCCGTGAGCGGCCTGCCGAACATGCTCGGCAACCAGGAGGCCATCGACGCGCCGGTGTCCTATCCGCCGATCTGGACGGTGCCGTGGTTCTCCTGGGCGCAGTATGACGGCTCGATCGCGCAGCCTCTGATCCGCAATGCCGGCGAGGCGCTCGGCGTATCGGCGCTGATCAACTTCTCGCCCGAGCCGGCGAGCAACAAGCTTTGGCGCTCGTCGATGGCGATCGAGAACCTTGTTCACATCGAGGACATGCTGCGCGGCCCGGATCCGTTCGCGACCACCACGCCAGCGTTCGGCGGCCTCACCTCGCCGAAATGGCCGGAGAAGCTGTTCGCGGGCGACGACGCCTGGAAGATCGATCCCGCCCGCGTCGAGCGCGGCCGCAAGCTCTACGCCACGATCTGCGTCGAGTGCCATCTCGGACCGGTCGCCGATCCCGTGTTCGACAAGACCTACCCGGACAAGAGCTTCTGGAAGATCAAGCCGGCCGACGATTGGGAGAGCAAGGGCTGGAACGCCAAGGGCCCGATCCTCGACCTGGTACAGAAGCCGGTCGAGGCGATGCAGACCGATCCCGGACAAGCCAGCATTCTCGCCACCCGCAAGGTCAAGCTGCCGGGCTTCCTGGAGGTCGATCCGGCCAAGGACCTGAAGGGCTGCAACCTGCCGCAGGGCTCGACCACGGAGATGCCCTACGCGCTGGCGCTGATGGCGGTGGTGCAGCGCGCCGGCGACAAATGGATGGAGGACCGCAATCTGTCCGAGGCCGAGCGCGCCGCGCTGTGGGGCGACCGCAAGAACTGCCCCAACCCGGCCGGCAAGAGCTATCGCGCCCGTCCGCTCAACGGCGTCTGGGCGACCGCGCCCTATCTGCACAACGGCTCGGTGCCGTCGCTGTACTGGCTGTTGACGCCGGCCGCCGAGCGGCCGACCTCGTTCTGCCAGGGCGCACGCGATTATGATCCAAAGCAGGTCGGCTTCGCCGTGCCGAAGGGCGGAGAGACGTCGTGCAAGGTCGGGCAGTCGCTGTTTTTGACGAGGGACTCCACCGGCCAGCCGATCAAGGGCAACAGCGTGCTCGGTCATTCCTTCGAGGGCCCCGCGCGTCCCAACAAGGACTATCCGAACGGCATCATCGGCGGCGCCTTCTCCGACGAGGAGCGTCTCGATCTCATTGAGTATCTGAAGACGCTGTAAGGGCATTACGCCAAGCGGCTTTGTTCACGATGAGGCGCCTCGGTTGTGGCTGGGTTCGACTCTCGCCGCGAATGCGGTGCGCTCCCCTCCCCCTTGCGGGAGAGGGGGCGGGGGTGGGGGTCCCCGCGCGCTGAACTCAGTCGGATGCACCTCTTACTGCCGACTCGATCTGCCGAGCGGGATCGAAGCACGCTGTCGTGGCTCGACCGGTAAATGATCGCTGGCGTCCGCCGATACATTCAGGGTCACCACATGGAGAGGGTGACTCGCGGACCCCCACCCCCGACCCCTCCCCGCAAGGGGGAGGGGAGCGCACTGCTCTTGGGGTGGAAGCCCGAGTCCGACATCCAGAGTATGCGCGCCGTCGTCCGCCGCCTCCACCATCGTGCGACCACGACAGTTCATTCCGATTCAACTCTCAAACAGCAGCGCGGACATGCGATCGCGGCCTCGCGGCATGAATGCCCGAGCTCTACTGAGCGATCACCCTCGCGAAAGACGGGAGGGCGCAGGGAAGGCCGGACCTCGACTGAGGCCCGTGGCCCCCGTGCGGAAAGAATGCACGGGGCAGGAACCACAGGTTCAGCCGGATGACCCGGCCCTCCCTGCGCGATGGCTTGACGACTTATAGGCGCTCTCCTCGGTGTGCCGGCTTGATAGCCACCGTCGCGCGCGTGCCTCATCGGAAGCAACACGAGCTTGACCTCAGCATCGGGAGGCCAGAACCACGCCATTTCGCCGTGCACAGCAGGTCGTTCGTCGGCATGAATGATCACGCTGCGACCCACCGCACCCACCGCATCCAGCTCCCCACGCTCGTGACGACCGCGATACGCCCCTCCTCGCGGAAGCCGGACGACACGGAGATTACACGATTTCCGAAATTCGTAAATCGGAATATTTTTCGCGCGGGGGCTGGACAGGCTTTGGCGAGGCCTGCCCGGCGGGCAAATCGGAGGACCACATCGTCGGACCCGCGACGTGCAATGGTGGCATCACTGATGCCGAGGCGGCAATCACTGACGTGCATCAAAAGCCGATGGACCGCCGGCACGCGTTTCCGGCAATCTACCCGTTCAATTCGCCCGGCCCCGAGTGCCCTTCGGCGGAGGCCCCCATGGACTGCATGACCCGCCCTGCGCCGGACGATGACGCCACCGCCATCAGCGCGGTCATCCTGCGTGCGCTCCGCGAAACCAACGCGAGCGAATATGCGGGCGAGATCATCGACAGGATCGCGCTGAGCTTCAGTCCGCTTGCGGTGCGGCAGTTGATGACCACCCGCAAGGTCTTCGTTGGCACGATCGGCAACCGCGTCGTCGGAACAGCAAGCCTCGAAGGCAGCGTCGTTCGAACGGCGTTCGTCGCTCCGGACGTTCAGGCCCGCGGCATCGGCAGGCTGCTGATGGCCGAAATCGATCGCGCGGCGCGCGAACAACACATGCCAGTACTGACCCTCCGCTCGTCGGTCACCGCCGAAGCCTTCTACGCGCGGCTCGGGTTCAGAGCCGTGCATGACAGCTACCACGGGGACGAACGGACGATCCTTATGGAACGTTCATTGGATGAATCTTTGTAGTCCTGCCGGATCACAAGCAGGCGACTCAGATCAAAGCGTGTCGTGTTACTTGACGAACAGCTCAGAGCATTCCTGCCGGGCTGATATCGATGCCCTGCCGAATTAGCACGAGAGAAGCGACGACACCGGTCAACCCGAAAAGGGTCACCAGGCCAAATCCGGAATTGAGAGTGCTCTTTACCAGCAGATACCTTGCCATCGTAGTCACTAAGCGCTCCTCCTGAATGAGATCGATGAAGAGCACTAGAGAGGCGGAGCGTTACCGGCTAGTTTCCAAAATCGGAATGATCGTCCCTTGGTGAATGCATCCTTGGACCCGCAGCGATATCACAGTGAAGTTGGCTTAACCCTGATCTCGGTACGCGGATAGGGCCGATCCCACAACATCGGTATCGGCACTCCGCTCGCAACTGGTGTCGCTCCCGCCGAGGCAGCAGTTTCGGAATTCGGATTTCGGTCTCGCCGACGCAGGCACTATGGAGTCAGGTGCACTGGGCCGATTATTGGGATTTTTTGGACAGGTTTTTGCAGGGCGTGCCCGTCGCCGGACCGATCGGTTCGTTCACGCTTCCATCCGCGATAGTTGGACTGCTGGAGGCGCGATACTCATCCACGCTCTGCCATTTTCTTCAGCGGAGCGATCCAGACGTGCGGGTGGACTCCGGGTTGCTTCGCCGCGGACGCCGTGACGCATGTTCATGCGCGGGCCACGCGACTTCCTGTTTGATTGCACACACTCAAAATGATATCTATTTCGAATCATCGCGTAAGGGTTGTTTTCATTCGCGTGCGATTTTCTATCCTTTTCACTTCATTCCTTTTCAGGAGAATTTGGCGATGAGCACCACCGGCAATACTATTCCGATCGTTTTCGAGAACCTCAGCGGACAAGACGTCTGCGTGCAATTTCTCAACGGCGCGTTCGGCTCCGGCCAGTATGGCGCGAGCGGTGCGGTCCCGCTCAGCGGCGACACCGGCTATTCCTTGTCCGCGCTCGAAGGACTCGTTCCCGCCTACTCCGCTACGCAGAAGATTCCCAACGTCTTTCTCAACGACTTCACCAACGGCCGGATCTATCTGAACTTCGGCGCCAACGGCCTGTCGGGACTCGGCAACGGCTATCAGCCGGCGCCGCAGAATCCCAACGACTCCAACTATGCGACGGCCTATGCGTATCTGGAGACCAACATCTTCGGCAACACCCAGAACAATCTCGACATCAGCGACATCGACTTTTTCAGCATGGCGCTGGAGGCCAGCACCTGGCGGAGTGGCCAGCGGGTCGGGCAGCTGAAGTTCAACGACCCGCAGCCCGGCGCCATCGGCGAGAACGTGGAGACGCTCGGCACCCTGTCCGACGGACAGGCGGTGGTCGGCACCTACACAAGGGTGATCGGCCCCGGCTTGACGGGCGGCTATCCTGACTGGAGCGCGTATTTCACCTTCCTGGCGTCGGCGTCTCCGACCAAGATCGCCGGCTTCTACGGCGGACAGCCTAACGGCGTCGGGCCGACGGCTGCTCACCACTATACCCTGACGGCGAGCTTCGGCAGTTCACAGGTTACGATGACGGGCAGCATCACCAAGGCCGGTTCGCGCACGCCGGAGTCCACGACCATCGTCATCACCTATGCCAGCCTGAACCAGCCGACCGGCGTCTACGGCTGCAATCCGTCCTACCAGGTGAACGGCGCGGCGCCGACGCCGGGGATCATCAATGACGTCTATGGCTGGATCGTCGGTGACCTCGTGGCCGGGCTGAGCTACGGCTTTCCCGGCAGCGCCACGCAGGTGACGGTCGACGGCAAGACCACCGCGCTCGGCGACGTGACGTCCACGACCTGGTTCGAGCTGGCCAAGAGCAAGCCGTCGCTCATGTTCGGCGGCGCGCAGAGCAACAGCGCCTACTACAATCAATACGCGGCGCAGATTGCCGGGATGTCCAGCGACTTCTACGGCTTTCCGTTCTCGGATCGCGTGCAGCAGCCGCTGCTCTATTTTCCGCCATCCGGCCAGGCCGGCGGCGTCGACTATCTGAAGATCACGATCCTGCCGATCGCCTATCCGGCATAGCCCCCGGGAAGCAGCAGGTCGTTCGCATGGGCGCAGCGGCATGCGGGAGGTGATCCCGGATGCCGCCGGCGCTCATCCGGGATCAGCTTCGGCGATACGCGCTTGCAATTTCCCGATCGCCGCGCTTCGGTACAGGCTCACATCATCACCACGAGCACCGCGGCGTTCCATGTCCGAGACCGATCCCCTCACGCTGAAATTCCGCTGCCCGAAGGAGCTCGAAGGGCTCATTCCACGGCCGGTGCCGGCGTCGATGGGGGTGCCCGACTGGATCAAGACGATGCCTGCGACGGCGTTCAGCGCGCTCAACCAGGCTGAGGAGCAGACGGTCAAGCGCTGCCCGCCGTTCGTCGATGCCATGACGTCGGGCTTCCTGATTCCGCTGGTGTGCGACCTCAAGGTCGAGGATGGCGGGATCACCTGGGACAACGAGCTGCCGCCGGGCGGAAGCATCGATTTTCCGCGCTCGCCGATCAGCTTCCACGATGTCGCGCAGGTGACGGGTTCACCGCTGTTCGAAGCCGACCGCTTCCTTCTCAAGTTTCACAATCTCTGGACGATCGAGGCGCCCGACGGCTGGGCGGTGTTGTTCACCCACCCCGTCAACCGCTTCGACCTGCCGTTCATCACGGTGACCGGACTGGTCGACAGCGACCGCTTTCACGGCTCCTTCGTGCACTTTCCGGCACATTGGCACGACACCTCGTTTCGCGGCGTCATCCCGAAGGGCACGCCGGTCGCGCAATGCATCCCGGTCAAGCGGCAGGCGTGGACGATGCAGACCTCGGCCTTCACCGACGAGGAGATGGCAGAGATTCACGAGGTGCGCGACGCGCTGAAACGCGAACAGGGCGTCTATCGCAAGCGGTTCAGGGCCTAGCCGCGCCATCCGCCTGCAGGAACTTCGCCACAGCGCTCGGACGAAAGAAGAAGCGGCCATGCGAGCTGACCGCCAGCGTGTAGGCCGCGCGGGTGAGCAGATGCGGCCGGCCGCGCATGATGGTGCGCAGCGCCGCCTCGGCGCCGTCGCGATCGCCCATCTCCATCAGGCACATCGCGAGATTGGCACGGGTCTGGGTGTCGTCCGGGCGCAGGCCGAGCGCGTGGCGGTAGGTGCCGGCGGCCTCGGCATAGTCGCCGTCGAGGAACAACGCCCAGGCCAGCTCGATCAGGATGTCGGGACGGCCCGGTGCGGCCTCGCGCGCAGCGACCAGGCTGGCGCGGGCGCGGGCGCGGTCGTTCGCCTGCAGACAGAGACGCGCCAGATCGAGCCTGAGATCGACGCTGTCGGGAGACAGCGTCAGCGCCTCCGCGATGACGGCGATCGCGTCACCGAGCTGTCCGGATTTCGAGAGCCGTCCGGCGAGTTCCTGGAAGGCCGGCAGGAAGGGCGGCCGCCGCGCCGCGGTCTTGCGCAGCTGCGCGATCCCGTCC
>JBARNF010000879.1:0-5216 GCA_049802835.1 Bradyrhizobium sp. | reverse complement strand
CGTTCAGCTGCATGTCGCGCGCCGTCAGCTGTGTGCCGCTCGGCTGCGGTGGGGCCGTCGGGTCCGGCGCGGCGCCAATGATCGAAGCCTTGGCGCTGGCGATCAGATCGCGCGTCGCATCCGAGGTCACGAGGGCGAACAGCACCGCGACGCCCGCCGCGGCCACGACCGCAAGAAGGATGCGTGACGAGACCGAGGTGCGGCGCGCCCGCGCCGGCCACTGATCCTCGAAATGCGTGCTATCGATCTCGTGGCCGCTCTCGTATTCGGAGAGGAACATCGGCATCGATTCATCGGCCGGATAGTGGTCGTGGTCCTGGCTGGACCTCCCGAAACGATAGCTCGAGGACCGCTCCTGCGGTGAATCGTCGGGGAAAGGACGAAATTCAGGACTCGTTGGAATTCTGTCGTTAACCCGCCCGCGCGTCCGCTCAGCCATGGCCTTAAATTCCCCATCTCACTTCACGCAACATACTTTCGGTCCCGCGCTCGTCAGAAGCCCGAGACCCGTCGCGATTGCTGGAGGCACCCCACTGCCGACAACTAATTGACTAATTGAATCCGACTAAAAGTGGACGAGAGCCGGCACGATTCTGGAAATATCTTGATCTCATTGTGACGACGCACGTGCGAATTCGCACTGCAGCAAATCTAGAAACTTTGAGATAACAATGACTAGCACTTCAAATTAACCCTGCCACAATCCGCCTTGGTTGCGTTAACCAAAACACGCTCGTTTTCGGATTTTCGGCTTCAGGTTGCGGTTCCAGCAAGCATGGACACGCTCGGTCCGGCACGAGGGCGCCGATTCCACCCCCATACATTGCCACCATGTTGTCGCATTCGAGCTCGGGCGCTCCTGACGACGCAACCGCGCAGGAGACGCCCGGGCTCGGCGCATCTGATGCCGCTCGGGATCGACGCGTCAGGGATGCAGGATCACCTTGCCCATCGCCTGGCGGCCGGCGAGCACCTTCAATGCGTCGGCAGTCTGCGCCAGCGGGAAGGTGCGGTCGACATGCGACGACAGCTTGCCTTCCGCGGTCCACTGCACGAGCTTTTCGAGATTGGCGCGATTCTTCGCCGGATTGAGACGCGTCCACGCCCCCCAGAACACGCCGCGGATGTCGCAGCCCTTCAAGAGCGCGAGGTTGAGCGGCATTTTCGGGATGTCGCCGGCGGCAAAGCCGATCACCAGGAAGCGGCCTTCCCAGGCAATCGCGCGCAGCGCTGCTTCGGCGTAAGTGCCGCCCACGGGATCGAAGATGATATCGGCACCCTTGCCGTCGGTCAGCCGGCGCAGGCCGTCCTTCAGATCCTCCTTGGCGTAGTTCAAGGTCAGCGTCGCCCCGTGCTGCCTGGCGAATGCGAGCTTCTCGTCGGAGGACGCGCAAGCGATGACCTTCAGTCCCATCAGATTACCGAGCTCGCAGGCGGCAAGACCGGTGCCGCCGGCGGCCCCGAGCACGGCCAGCGTCTCGCCCGGCTTCGGGCTGGCGCGGTCCTCGAGCGCATGCAGGGCCGTGCCGTAGATGATGATGATGCCGGCAGCGCGGTCGAAATCGAGATTGTCGGGAATCTTGACGATGGCGGCAGCCGGCAGCGCAATCCTCTCGCGAGCGCCGTTGTGCCCGCAGGATGCCACCACGCGATCGCCGACCTTCAGGTCGGTGACGCCGTCGCCAAGGCTCTCGATCACGCCGGCGACCTCCGCTCCCGGCGAGAACGGGAACGGCGGCTTGATCTGGTACTTGCCCTGGATCATCAGAATGTCGAAGAAGTTGAGCGCCGCAGCCTTGACCGCAATCACAGCCTCGCCGGGACCGGCCACCGGATCGGGCACGTCGGCGAAGACGAGATCGTCGGGCTGGCAGAATTGCGAGCAGAGAACGGCTTTCATGGGCGCTCCTTGTTGGTTCGTGCCGGATCGGGTCCGGCTTTGGCAACGTCATGCCGGATTTGCAGCGGCGCCACAATCGCCAAGAGACACTCGCCAGGAGGCGATGGAAGCCGGACCTCGTCAGCAATGCCGCTCAACGCCACGCGTGGCCGGCGGGTGCGCACGCTTTGCAAGCGAGCGGTTTAGCCGCTATCCATCGCTCGCAGCGGGCGGCGATTCCAGGCCATTTTCCAGTCACAATATTGGTGGAACGAAGTCGCGGGGAACATAACGTACATGTTGTTTGGGCGATTATTGACAGCGCTGGCGAGCGGCGTGCTGCTGGTCGGAGCTCCGGGGTTGGCGGCGGCGCAAAGTGCCGCGCCGAAGGCGTCGAAGGCTGCGCCTGCGCCACAACCGAAGGCTGCGCCACAACCGAAAGCCGCCCCCCAGCCCGGCGCGAAACCGGCGGTCCCGAGCATCGGCGGCGCGGAACCGACACTGATCGGCCAGTTCGGCGGGTGGGGCGCGTACACCGCGATGCCAGGAGGCAAGAAGGTCTGCTTCGCGCTGGCCAAGCCGACCTCTTCCAAGACCAATCCGCCGAACCGCCCACGCGACCCGGCCTATGCCTTCGTATCGACCCGCCCCTCCGAAAAGGTGTTCAACGAGGTCTCGATCATGATCGGCTACGCGATCAAGCCGGGCCTCGAGGCGGCGCTGGATGTCGGCGGCGCGTCCTATGCGATGTACACCCAGGGCGACGGGCTGTGGATCAAGAACGCGGCCGAGGAGGAGCGCATGGTCGAGGCCATGCGCAAGGCGCCGGAGGCCACGGTCAAGGGCGTCTCCGCCAAGGGCACCGAGACCACCGACGTGTTCTCTCTGAAGGGGCTGGCCCAGGCGCTCGACCGCATCGCCCAGGAGTGCCGGCGCTAGCGTGAGACAGCCAACGCTGGTGCCGCCCTTGCTCGTGCGGGTCGCATTTGCCGGCCGGATCGTTATATAAGCCAGCTGAAAGCCTTCGGCCGCTGCGGCCGGGCAGCATTTTGGGCCCCTGGACATGCCACCGACCGCCGGGTTGCGCGAACCATCCGCGCCCCTCGAAAAGATCCCGCTCGAAACCTACGTGCCGCCGGCGAAACCCTCGCTGATCGGCCTGTCGCGCGCGGAGCTGGCGGCGAAGCTCGGCGAGATCGGCGTACCTCCGCACCAGCAGAAGATGCGCGTGCAGCAGCTCTGGCATTGGATCTATTTCCGCGGCGCCAAGTCCTTCGACGAGATGACCTCGGTGTCGAAGGACACGCGCACCGCCCTGGCCGCGCACGTCACGGTCGACCGTCCCGAAGTCGTCGCCGAGCAGATCTCCAACGACGGCACCCGCAAATGGCTGCTGCGGCTGCCGAGCGGCGACGATCTGCAGAAGGCGCACGAGGTCGAATGCGTCTACATCCCCGAGACCGACCGCGGCACCCTGTGCGTCTCGTCGCAGGTCGGCTGCACGCTCAACTGCTCGTTCTGCCATACCGGCACGCAGCGGCTGGTGCGCAATCTCACCGCCGGCGAGATCGTGGGCCAGATCATGGTGGCGCGCGACCGCCTGAACGACTGGGCCGACCGCGAGACACCGCTGGGCAACCGCCTCATCACCAACGTCGTGATGATGGGGATGGGCGAGCCGCTCTACAATTTCGATGCGGTGCGCGACGCACTGCTGATCGTCTCGGACAATGAAGGCATCGGCATCTCCCGCCGCCGCATTACGCTATCGACCTCGGGCGTCGTGCCGAACATCAAGCGCGCCGGCGAGGAGATCGGTGTGATGCTGGCGATCTCGCTGCACGCAGTGCGCGACGAACTGCGCAACGAGCTGGTGCCGCTGAACCGCAAATATCCGATCGCCGAGCTGCTGCAGGCCTGCCGCGACTATCCCGGCGCCTCCAACGCCCGCCGCATCACCTTCGAATATGTGATGCTGAAAGGCGTCAACGATTCGCTCGACGATGCCCGGCTGCTGGTCAAGCTGCTCAAGGGCATCCCCGCCAAGATCAACCTGATTCCGTTCAATCCGTGGCCGGGCACGGCCTACGAATGTTCGGACTGGGAGCAGATCGAGAAGTTTTCCGAATACGTCTTCAACGCCGGCTATTCCTCGCCGGTGCGCACGCCGCGCGGCCGCGACATCCTCGCCGCCTGCGGCCAGCTGAAGTCGGAGACCGAGAAGCTGTCGGCGAGGGAGCGCCAGGCGCTGCGCGCGATGGCGATGACGGATTGAGTTCGATGCCCTCAATATTCCACTATACCGACACGGCAGGAGCAGTGGGGATACTCAATAGCCAATCCTTGTTTGCATCAGATTTTAGGTACCTCAACGATTCTTCCGAAGGAACTGTGATCGACTCTTTGCTCAGACCCATTCTCCAAGACGAAGTTGCTATCGCCTCGAAGGAATTAGTTGCGGCGGGGTTCGTGCGCCCTGAATACTATAAAGATCTTGGATCAAACGCGGATCAGCTGCAAGTAGAAGCTCTATTTCGGTCGATCATTACGGCTACCGACAATGTCAGTCCTCGGTTTGTTGTTTCATTCTGCCGGCACAAAGAAGGCAGCGAACAGTTCGAACACGGACTTTTGAGCCAGTGGCGCGGCTACGCAGATCGCGGAGGGTTTGCATTTGAATTCGATGAAGACGGCTTAGATCAACTGATCAAGTCCGAATGTGAGAAGTATTTTTTTGGACCAGTAGCTTGGCGAGACGTTGTCTATAACGACTTCGATACGCTGTTCATAAAGAAGGATTACGAAGGGCTGGCGCGCGCTATGATTGGTAAGGTCTTCCTCGATCCGAAAGTGACGAAGATATCCAATCTAGCTGCACGTAAGAAGATCGCGGAAATTGCTGGAGAGAAAGATATCGACGAAGCCATTGCAAACTATTTATCTACGGCTCCCTTTCTTAAACATTTTGGGTTTCACGAAGAGCGTGAATATAGGATCGCAATTTCGTGCGTACGCGAGAACAAGCTTCCCAAAGACGCTAAAAGTCCTGCAAAGCCCGTCGACTTTAGAACACGGAATAGTTTGATTATTCCGTTTATCCGGCTGTTTGGAGACGGTGCAAAATTACCAATTAAGTCCATTATCGTTGGACCGCATGTCCATCAAAACTTGCAAAAAGATGCCGTAGAGCGGCTGCTGGAGCAAAAGAGAATCGCTGCTCGCGTTCGCCTTTCTTCGATACCATTCAGAGGGTGAAGTTCAGCATGGCGCTGATCGGCCGGCTGATCGTGATCGAGTTCGCGTTTCTCGCCGCGTGCTTCGTGGCGGGGCTGATCGT
>JBARNF010000878.1:0-7842 GCA_049802835.1 Bradyrhizobium sp. | reverse complement strand
TCGGTCTGATTGCAACGGGATCGACGACCTTCGACGAGCCCTATCACGTCGCCCGCCGTTTC
Source organism: Bradyrhizobium sp. (assembly GCA_049802835.1). Lineage (GTDB taxonomy): Bacteria > Pseudomonadota > Alphaproteobacteria > Rhizobiales > Xanthobacteraceae > Bradyrhizobium. The sequence continues at coordinate 7,780 of JBARNF010000878.1, read as the reverse complement.
GCCTCGCTCGATCACATCTCCGGCGGCCGTGCCGGCTGGAACATCGTCACCACCTCCAATCCGGACGCGGCGCTGAATTTCGGCCTCGACGATCACATGGAGCATGCCGAGCGCTACAAGCGGGCGCGCGAGTTCTACGACGTCGTTACCGGCCTGTGGGATTCCTTCGCCGACGATGCGTTCCTGCGCGACGTCGAGCAGAGTCTGTTCTTCGACCCCGACAAGATGCACGTGCTCGACCACGACGGCAAATATCTGAAAGTGCGCGGACCGCTGAACATCGCCCGCCCGGTCCAGGGCTGGCCCGTCATCGTGCAGGCCGGCGCCTCCGAGGACGGCAAGCAGCTTGCGGCCGAGACGGCGGAGGCCGTGTTCACCGGCGGCGGCAGCCTCGCCGATGGCCAAAAGCTCTATGCCGACATCAAGGGCCGCATGGAGGCGATCGGCCGCAATCCGGAGCATCTCAAGATCCTGCCGGGCGCCTTCGTCGTGGTCGGCGACAGCGTCGACGAAGCCAAAGAGAAGCGCGCTTTGCTCGACAGCCTGGTCCATTACGACAGCGCCATCGCCTCGCTCTCGGTCATCCTCGGCACCGATGCATCGGGCTTCGATCCCGACGGCCCGTTGCCGCCGATTCCGGAGACCAACGCCTCCAAGAGCGGCCGGCAGCGTCTGGTCGACGTCGCCGCGCGCGACAAGCTGACGGTGCGGCAACTGGCGCAGCGGGTCGGCGGCTATGGTGGCCTTTCCTTCGTCGGCACCGCCAAGACTATTGCCGATCAGATGGAGGATTGGCTGGTGAGCCGCGGCAGCGACGGCTTCAACATCATGTTCCCGTATCTGCCGGCGGGGCTCGACGACTTCGTCGACAAGGTGATTCCGGAGCTGCAGCGGCGCGGCATCTTCCGGAAGGAGTATGAGGGCCCCACCCTGCGGGACAATCTGGGCCTGCCCCGGCCGAAAAACCGCTTCTTCGGCGGCTAAAGGTGCCAGAATCCGACCCGGAACTCCCCGAGCAACCTTGACTTTGGGGGCTGGCTGGGTAGGTTGCGCGCCAACGGTGCCCCCTCTTTGGCCGGCGCCCACCCCACTGATTCCGTTATCCAGAGGTTCAAGACATGGCCAAAGCGGTCACCATCAAGGTCAAGCTCGTGTCCTCGGCCGACACCGGCTTCTATTACGTTGCCAAGAAGAACTCGCGCACCATGACCGACAAGATGGTCAAGAAGAAGTATGACCCGGTCGCGCGCAAGCATGTGGAATTCCGCGAAGCCAAGATCAAGTAAGATCGCGGGTACGCTACGACTTCAACGGGGCCGTTTCGGCCCCGTTTTTTATTGCGCATTCCTCTTCGGTATTGAGCATTCCTCGCCCACCGGTTTGGGCGCTGATCCCCAATGGCCTGCCCGCTTTGGTCGGCAACAGTCGCCGATCAGCTGAAATACGGATTCCTCCCGTAAGGAACCATCAACCAAACCTATGCAATTTTGGGGTAGCGAAGCACCCGCGCGTGAGGTGCGCCTCTTCCGTGTTCAGCCAGCTTACCGGGCCCCAACGATGACCGATCCCCAGACCCTGCAATCCCGTCTCGACTTCATCGGCATCGACAATGCCACCCGGGAGAGCCTGCGGGAGCTGCGGCCCTTGATCGGCAAGGTGCTGCCCGGCCTGCTCGACCAGTTCTACGCCCATGTCGGCAAGTACCCGAATCTGGCCAAGATGTTCTCCAGCCAGGCCGCAATGCGGCACGCCTCCAAGGCCCAGCTCGACCATTGGATGTCGCTGGCAACCGCCAAGTTCGACGACGCCTACGTGAAGTCCGTGACCCGGATCGGCGAGGCCCACAACCGGATGGGACTCGAGCCCCGCTGGTACATTGCCGGCTATTCGCTGATCATGACCGGCCTGCAGAGGGCGATCGAGACCGAGCTGTCGGACGGCTGGTTCGGCGGCCACGCGGCGCGCGAGAAGAAGGCTGCGCTGCAGGCCGCGATCACCAAGGCGGCGATGCTCGACATGGATCTGGCGATCTCGGTCTATCTCGACGCGGCCAAGAAGGAGCAGCATGTCGCGATGCGGCGCATGGCCGACGAGTTCGAAGCGACCGTCGGCCAGATCATCAACAAGGTGCATGCAGACGCGCGCACCCTGGAGGTCTCGGCCAACACCCTGACCAAGACCGCCGAGCAGACCCAGCAGCTGTCAAGCAGCGCGGCCTCGGCCTCAGGCCAGGTCTCGGCCAACGTCCAGTCGGTCGCCTCGGCCGCCGAGGAGATGACCTCCTCCGTCCACGAGATCGGCCGCCAAGTCACGGAATCGACCACCATCGCGAAAGAGGCCGTCCGCCAGATCGAGCAGACCGATGTCGGCATCAGCGAGCTGTCCCGCACCGCCGAGCGCATCGGCGACGTGCTGAAGCTGATCACCTCGATCGCCGCGCAGACCAACCTGTTGGCACTGAACGCGACCATCGAGGCGGCGCGCGCCGGCGATGCCGGCCGCGGCTTCGCCGTGGTCGCCTCCGAGGTCAAGGCGCTGGCGTCGCAGACCGCCAAGGCGACCGAGGAGATCGGCCAGCAGATCGACGGCATCCAGAACGCGACACAGTCGTCGGTCGCCTCGATCAAGCAGATCGGCGGCACCATCCAGCAGATCTCGGAGATCGCCGCCGGCATTGCCGCCGCCGTCGAGCAGCAGGGCGCCGCGACCGGGCAAATCTCGCGCAACGTCCAGGAGGTCGCCGGCGGCACCGCCCGCGTCGCCGGCAATATCGGCGACGTCAGCAAGGGCGCCAACGCCACCGGGACGGCCTCCTCGCAGGTGCTGGCCTCGGCGCATTCGCTGTCGCGGGAGAGCGATCACCTCAAGGACGAGCTGGACAAGTTCCTGCGCAACCTGCGCGCGGCGTAATCGTCATCCATCCGGGCAAGATCGGCAGCCGGCCGGGACCATTCCCGCGCCGGCTGTTTTTGCGTTGTGGCGCAGGATCGCCGCCAGGCGGCCGCATCGCCGAGACTTCGGCGCGCGAGCCGGGTGGACAGGCGCGGCGTCCGTCGATCTCCTCCGTCTAGCGGGTGTGATCGACCAGGTGCAGGTCGCTCAGCGTGCTCGGAAGGCTGCGGCTGAGGAGCTCGACGATCGCCCGGCGCAGCGTCTCGTCCGGCTCGTCGACCTTGCCGTCGATCACCAGGCTGGGGCCAGCGAGCCGAACGCTCGATGCGGCATCGGACGGCCCGGCGGGCAGTCTCTCGATGATGTCGAACGCTCGGCCATCGACCACCCTGATCTCGTAGAGCGCATGAAGCAGGCTGAATGATTCGAGAACCGTGCTGTAGGTGATCAGGCCCATGCCTTCCACCTTCCGGTTGCTGCCGCCGAAATTGGCCTTGGCCTTGGTGATGACGATGTAGGCGTCGAGTCCTTGCGGGGACACTTCGGTCCGAACCAGCGTCCTGAACGGATCGTCGCGAACGAGATTGACGGCAGGGATGGCCGAATCCTGCATCGTCGCGAATGCGGCGCGCGGATAGGTGACCGCCTGCACCCGGAAACGGGTGCTCAGCGCCTTCGCCACCTCCCGCACGATCAGGTCATCGAGACCCCAGGACGCGATCGGCACATGTCGAGAGCTGTTGTCGAGGCCGGTGAGCCCTGCCCTTGCCAGGATGAATTGATCACCGACCGCCGAAACGATGCCGACGGTCTTGACCGATCTGAGCCTTTCGTCCCGCGTCTCGAACAAGGCATGAGCGCCGCTGCTGAGGACGAGAAGGATCGCGATCGCACACCAGAAGAGAAAGCTCGCGGCAGCCCAGGCGTATCGACTGATGAAGCGCATCATGGTCCCTACCGGATCTTGAAGTCGAAGGAGTACGACGCGCCGATGCCGACCGTCGTCTGGTTCACCGAGCCGCGCGCGGTCACGATCGGGCTCTTTGCCGCGTCGCCGAGCAGCCGGTCATATTCGACGTAGGAATGCACCTCCCATTGCGGATCGATGCGATACTTGACCTGCAAGCCCGCGCCGGCCGAATGGGCACCGCCCTTGGCGGTGAACATCGGAAGCCCCGTCGCCATCGCCTGAACGGAGTCGACGTTGAAATAGGGCGAGACGGCCTTCGCGCTTTCCCAGGTGAAGCGCGGGCCGGCCGAAACGGTGATCGCCCGTGTCACCGGCACGATGAAGTCCGCCGAGAAATCGGAGACGACGCCCTGATGGCCGCCAAAGCCGCCGCGGGTCTCGTTGCGCACACGAAACCAGTCGACGGGAAAATACTCGATGAAGCCGCCGAGCTCGTACGCAGCCTTGACGTCGCCGAGACCGCTGAGGGCGGAATAGCTGCTCGCCTTTCGCGACGGCACGAACTTGCCCGCGGGGCCCGCGCGCAGATTGCCGAAATCGATCAGGGCGATGCTCGGGTTGTCGCGCGGACTGCGAAACTGATCCATCGCGCCGGCGCGCCGGATGGAGAAGATCGGGATCGGGCTGAACAGGCTGTGCTTTGCGCCGTCGAAGTCCGGCTTGTACCGGCCCTCCGCGCCGATCATGACGGTCCAGCTGCCGGACACCGGCGGCAGCAATGGCAGCTCGATGGGGGGCGCCGGCAAGGTGAATGCAGTCTGGGCCGATGCGCGGTCGAAGGCGGCAGCCGTCACGTTGAGAGCCGCGAGCGTCGCGGCGAACAGAGTTCGGTTCGCGCGCCTCGCGGAAACGCGGCGAGCGGCTTCGATGGCATGCTTCATTGCAGGGACCTTTGACGGCGGGCCGCTTTGTCAGGGCCTGTTGGTGTGGATTCGGCCTCCTCAATCGCTGGGCAACATTGCCCCAAGATTGCCCACCACGACGTCCGACGAAGATACTATCGCGCCGTATCCCAACATTGCCCGAACATTGCCCGTGCGAGAGCCGCTCGCCTTTCTTTCTGCAGGAGCGCGAGAGGCCCCCTCTGCCAGCCGCTTGCCTTCGCCGGTCTGGCTGCCGTAAACGAATGTGTCGGCGTGGCCCGAAGCGCCACAATCGGGCCAAACAGGGACTGTCACGATCCCTGGCTGTATTGCTCGCCTGCCGCAAGGAAGATCGTTGTGCGTTCCCTCGTGATCGAAGACGAACCGCAGATCGGCGCCTATGTCAGTCGCCTGCTGGCGCAATTGAATGGTGTCGTCGACACGGTCGGATCGGTTCTGGACGCGCAGCATGCGCTGAAGAACTTCAAATACGATCTGGCGATCGTCGATCGCATGCTGCCCGATGGCGACGCGCTCGCGATCGTCGCGGCGTTGGGACAGTTGGCCGAACGGCCGGCCATCATCGTGCTGACCGCCAAGGATGCCAAGGAGGACGTGATCGAAGGTCTCAACGGCGGAGCGGACGACTATCTCGGCAAGCCGTTCGAGCCGGATGAGTTCATCGCCCGGGTGCGGGCCGTGCTGCGGCGGCCGCGGCTGCTCGTTCAGCCGGCATTGTCGTTCGGAAACGTCGAACTGCACCTCGGCAGCAACGAGGCCGTCGTGGCCGACAACAAGGTCCTGTTGCGGCGGCGCGAAGCCCTGATCCTGGCCGCCTTGTTGACGCGGCGCGACCGCGTCGTCACCCGCGCAGCCTTGATCGAGGAGATCTATGGCTTCGACGACGAAATCGAATCCAACACGCTGGAGGCGCAGGTCTCGCGGCTGCGCAAGAAGCTGTCAGAGCTTGGCGGCAACGTCGAGATCCGCAGCATGCGCGGCATCGGCTACATGCTGCGACTGGCGCCGGGCCGATGAAGTCGATCGCCCGGACGTTCACGCTTTCGCTCGGCCTCGCCGCCACGGCCATCTTTCTCGCCACGATCACCATTGCCGTCTGGCAATCCCAGCTGCGCGAATACGATCCGGTCGTCTGCCGCGTCGCTGCCGGCATTCTCTACGACGCGGCCGTCGTCGATCCCGGCCACGCGTTGACCATCCGGTCGACACGCCGTGTCGAGGAGCTGAAATCGTTCAGCCCGAACCTGTGGTACGTCGTGTCCTACGAGAAGCTGATCACCGAATTCGGCGGCGACCACCGGCCGGCCTTGCCGTTCTCGCTTCCGTATGGCGGACCGATCGGTTTCTCGGTCCTCAACACGCTGGATCAGAACGCGACGTTCTGCCTGGCCGTCATCAATTGGGGCCCGTCCGATCTGGTGATGATGGTCGGCGGGGCGCAGGTCCACTTCGGCCAGATGCTGCTGTCGTTCGTTGGCCGCAATGTCTTTGCTCTGTCTCTCGTGGCCTTCGCCTTCGCGTTGATGGTGATGATCGGCGCCTGGTTGTCGGGGCGTTTCGTGGCGCGCGGCATCGATCGCGTGACGCGGCGCGCGCTCGCGATCGATCCGTCGGCGCCGCAAGGATCGATCGCGCTCGACGAGGTCCCGATCGAGCTCAAGCCCCTGGTCGAGGCGCTGAACCGGGCCTTCGACGAGATCAATGCCTACATCAAGATGCAGCGCCGCTTCCTCGGCAATGCAGCCCATCAGTTGCGGACGCCGCTGACGCTGCTGCGCGCCAGGATCGAGGATGTGGCCGATCCCCGATTGAGGAGCGCGCTGGTGCGCGACATGCGCCGGCTGACCTCGCTGGTCTCGGCCATGCTGGACCTCGCACGGCTGCAAAATCATGCGATCGAAAAGCGGCCGATCGATCTTGCGGAGCTGGCGCGGGACGCGCTGGCCGATTTCGGCCCGTCGGCGCTGGACGCTGGAATCGAATTATCGCTGGAGCAGGCCGAGGAGAACGGCACGGTCGTGCAGGGTGTGGAGGCTGCCGTCCGCAGCGCCCTCGCCAATCTGGTCGGCAATGCGTTGATCCACGCTGGCGGCGCCAAACGCGTCACGGCGACGTTCGGCCGCGGCAGCGTCTCGATCAGCGATGACGGCGCCGGATTCTCTCCGGACTACGAGCGCAGGCTCATCGAGCCGTTCCAGACCGGCAACGCCGCGGAAGGCGGCGCCGGCCTCGGCCTCTCGATCGTCCACGAGATCATGGCCGCGCACGGCGGAGAGTTCATCATCACCTCCACGCCGGGTGGCGGAACCACCGCCACCTTGCGCTTTGTGGAAGCTGCGGCGTCGCATGAAGACAAGTCCGGCACTGTGGAGACGGCCTGATTGGCTGGGGCCCGAGGGCCCGGACGCATCTGCGGACAGTTCAGCGACGCCGGCGCCGCTTGCAAAAGCGCGCCGACGACCCGTCTTTGGAACTCACTGCCCTCGCGCTTCTCACGCGGCGCTCACGCTGATCCCCCCCTGCGCACCGGGCGTGCTACATCCCGTGGCTCTGGAACACCGCCGAGCAGCGCTTGCTCAGCTTGGGCCGGTTCTGCGTCAGACAATTCTGGACCGCGAAATCGTCGCCGAGCTCACTGCGGCAGAAGCGCTTGGCGTCGCCTGCGCACGCCTTCTGCTCCTGCGGCGTGCCCATATGGCCCTGGGCGAATGCGAGTGACGGCAGAACGGACAGCGACACGGCAACGGCAAACATCAGCTTTGTCATCGGGGCTCCTCCTTGGGGCCCAGGCAAACGTCTGCCGCGCCGGGCGGTTCCGGCGGAACAAACGACCACGGATCACAAGCGTCCGCCCACCCAAGGCCTAAGCCACCGCTCGCGCCAGCGCGGCGCGGGCCAGCAGCCGCGTCGAGTCCAGCGTCGGCAATGGCGAGTTGCTATCGTCGATGATCAGCGGAATCTCGGTGCAGCCGAGCGCGACGGCGTCGCAGCCCCTCGCCTTCAGCCGCGCGATGATCTCCTGGAAGGCGGCGAT
>JBARNF010000877.1:0-1648 GCA_049802835.1 Bradyrhizobium sp. | reverse complement strand
CGCAGGCTGCCGAAGCCCGCATGCAAGGCAATCGCGGTCATCGGCCAATCCGTCTCGTCCAGCAGCCGCTTGGCGCGCTGCACGCGCGCAGTCTGCGCGACCTGGACGGGGCTTGCATGAAGGTGCTGCTGGAACAGGCGATTGAGATGGCGTGAGCCGATTCCCAGACGTGCGGCCAGATCTTCGACGCTCCCCTTGTCGAGCATGCCGCGATCGATCAGGCGCAGCGCGCGCGCAACGGTGGTTCGCGTCCCCTGCCAGGCCGGTGAGAACGGCGCCGTCTCGGGGCGGCAGCGCAGACAGGGACGGAATCCGGCCGACTCTGCCGCGGCCGCCGACGGATAGAAGCCGACATTGCCGGCCTTGGCCGGCCGTACCGGGCACACAGGACGGCAATAAATCCTCGTGGTCCTGACGCCGATGAAGAAGCGCCCGTCATAACGGCGATCGCGGGTCACGCGCGCGCGTTCGCATTCGTTGACATCCAGCATCATGGCGCTCCTACGCGGGGGACGGAGTCCGATTCCGGCGAGCCCCTCACGGAGGGCAATGCTATCTGGAGCGCGTCCGGATCAGGTTGCAAGGGGATGATGATGTCGAGTGGTGAATCCTTCAGCCCGGCTTTGCAGCGGGCGTTCACGCATGCGCTCGAACATCTCTCCTCGGCCGAAACAGACCCGGTCCATGCGACGGCTGATCTCGCCGAGCTTCGTGCCCGGCTGGCCCAGCCATTGTCGGAGAGCGGCACGGATGCGGCAGAAGTGATCGACGATCTCGTACGTGATACCGAAGGCGGAATTCTCGGCTGTGGCGGCGGCCGCTTCTTTGGCTGGGTCATCGGCGGCACTCTGCCGGCCGCGCTTGCAGCCGACTGGCTGGTGTCGGCCTGGGACCAGAACGCCGCGATCCATGCCTGCGGGCCGGCTGCGGCCGTCATCGAGGAGGTCGCCGGCGCATGGCTGAAGAGCCTGTTCGGCCTGCCGTCCACCGCAAGCTTTGCGTTCGTCACGGGCACCCAGATGGCCCACCTCACATGCCTTGCGGCAGCCCGTCATCGCCTGCTCGCGCGCGCCGGCTGGAATGTCGAGGAGCAGGGTCTGTCGGGAGCGCCGCAGATTCGTGTGTTGACCAGCACCGAGCGGCACGGGTCGGTCGAGCGGGCCGTGCGCATGCTGGGTCTCGGCAAACGGGCGCTCGTCGCGCTGCCCTGCAATGCACAGGGCCAGCTCGAGCCGGATGTGCTTGCCGAGGCCCTGGCAAGCGCGGCATCGCAGCCGACCATCGTCGTGCTGCACGCCGGCGATCTCAACATCGGGGCATTCGATCCGTTTGCCGAGCTGATCCCCATCGCGCATCGCCACGGCGCCTGGGTCCATATCGATGGTGCCTTCGGCCTGTGGGCCGCGGCGAGCCCGAGACATCGTCACCTCCTGCGCGGCATCGAAACCGCGGACTCCTGGACCAATGACGGCCACAAATGGCTGAACACGCCATTCGACTGCGGTTATGCCTTCGTGGCCGATCCGGACGCGCATCGCAGCGCCTTCTCGCACCGAACGAGCTACACCCAGTTCGTCGATGATGCGCGCGACCAGATCGAATGGAATCCGGAATGGTCGCGGCGCGGCCGCGGCGTTCCGACCTACGC
>JBARNF010000876.1:0-4363 GCA_049802835.1 Bradyrhizobium sp. | reverse complement strand
GTATAGGAGTTGGCGTTCATAACAGCTGCATGGGGTGTCGGCGCGCACTGTGCCGGCTCTGAACGAGGTGCGATAAGCGCATCGTCGAACAGGCTGAAGAGGTGAAGGGGAGGAACGTCATGCGCATCGCTCTCAGCATCATAGCAGTCGTTGCCACGATCATCGCTTTCGTCACGTTTTCAGGAGTCGTGGAATGGTTGCAACTGTCGAGGTTTCTGGCGCCGGTCCAGAAATCGCAGGTTACGATTATACCCAATGAGCCGGCCCAACCAAAGATGACGCAGCCGCAAACGCAAGCGCCATCTGACGTCCGGCGAGCGCTGCAAGACGAGACGTCGGTCGGGCCCTCCGAGCCGCGCGAATTCAGAAGTGAATAAGGATGTCAATTAGGCGACCCCATACCCAAGAGACCTGACAAGAGACCTGACAAGATATCTAACGAGATACCTGACGAGCCATAAGGAGGGAAATCTGACCTATCAGGTCATAAGCAGAAGAGGGATTCGGTACGAGCTCTCGTCGGAGTGCCGAGTGTCTCATTCGGTGAATGGTCTCCTGCGGCGCCTGCTGGTTGTCATGGAGCTCATTGGCCGCTGCGGACTCGGTGTGGGCGCGAGAGCGCAAGATCAACACCAAGACCAACACCAAGACCAACAGCAACACCAAGACATGCCCGGCCGTGATGCCCCCGTTGTCAATGTCGCGGTGGTGCGCGGAGTAGCCGTTCCCGTAGCTGCTTCGGAAGAGGCGAGCCCTCCGTTTGCACGCGTTTCAACGGCGGCGGCCCAACGACAAATCAGTGTCGATGTCGGGCGCTTGATTCGCGTCAGTGGTGGAGGTGCCGGCAATTCGACCGAACCCAGTGAGCCCTGGTATCCGCCAGAGAAATCGGGCACCGCGGAAGGCCCACCATCGGTCACGCGCAATGAGCGTCCGGATGAGAAGGCGGCGCGGCCGGGAAACGAAGCGTCGACCGGAGCTCTGCCAACCCCAGCGCTGCGAAAGGACACGGGCCGCGTCGCGCCCTCAGGTCATGCCCAATGAATTGCCCTATGAGAGATGCCGGCCAGGAGCACCGGTCATATCCGAGCAGAAAGAATGGCGTTCAGCGCGTGGCGCTCCATTTATCGATCCAACGGCCTGGCCCAAAGACGCCAGGCACAGCTGGACTGGGCGAATGGTTGACATGTCGGCGCTCATCAAACGGCTGTTGACGATGAGCGATGGTGGCACGTCGTTCGCCGGCTCCTCGGCTGAACCCAATGAACCGAGGCACTAAGTACCAGGCACTAGGTAAGGGACCCGACAAATGGTACTCAGGACAGAAGGTTTCGAGTTCGCTGGGCTCAGCTCAAGGAAGCCGGAGAGCCGAATCGGGATCGTTCGCACGGAGCGCGTCAGAGCAAGAACAACTGCGGACGTTCGATCGCTGAGATCCGGGTTGCGCGATTCGGCGGGCTGCCTGTTGCAGCGTCTGCTGCTCGTTTGCCTCGTGCTCATAGGCGCCGGCGCGGCAGGTTTCGGCGCGCCAGCGCGTGCGCAGGATGCGCCTGATGACGGCCCCGCCTTTAACGTCGAGGCGACATCGGTGGTCCGCGGAGTTGTCTTTGCGCGGGATGGAAACGCGTTGATATCAGCGGGCTACGACAAGGCGATCCGCGTCTGGGACCTCGGCGCGACCCAACATGTCCGTTACATAGAAGAGCCTTGGCCGCAGGGGCGGGCCGGCGAGATCTATGCGATCGCGCTTTCGCCTGACGGAAACCTGCTCGCCGTCGGCGGCTACATGGATACGAGCTGCCCGAGCGCTCATTGCGGAGACATCAGGCTCTACGACGTCGCCAGCGGGGCGCTCAAAGGCGTTCTGTCGGGCCACAGCAACATCATTCTCAGTCTTGCGTACTCAGACGACGGCAAGCGCCTGGCGTCGAGCAGTCCGGATCGGACCACGCGGGTCTGGGACGTTGCCGAAAGAAAGGAGCTGGCGCGGTTCATGTACCCAGGGGAGAAGGGACGGGCGTCCAAGGTCGCGTTCCTGGGGGACGACAGGCATGTTGTTACGGTATCTGACCAGCCAGTCGTCCACGTCTATCAGCTCGGCAGCGAGCGGCCGGTCGTCACTTTGACGGCGAACGAAAAACTGCATGCAATCGCCGTTTCCGACAATAGTCGCCAGATCGCCGCCGGCGGCGAAAGCGGAAAGATTCATGTCTGGGAATGGCCAAGTCGGAAATCTCACGAGCTGCCGGGCAACGGGGCGCCCGTCACGACGCTGGCCTTCGGCCACAAAGCATCGGCGAACCAAGTCGTCGCGTCTTCGTCGGCCGCGCCATATGCCAGTCGCGTCGTCGATGTCACGACGGGCGAAATCGTGATCGAGTACCCCGCCCATAATAATGCGGTCAGCGCATCCGCATACTCTCCCGACGGGACCAGGATCGCCACAGCCGGCGGCGACGATTGGTCAATTTACGTCTGGTCTCCTTCGGCTCCAGCGGCGGGGCTTCGACTGGCAAGCGGTGGGCAAATTGTTTTCGGGGTGGGCTTCATTGAGCAATCACACGAAGGAGGTGGCCAGGGCGGCTCGGACGAGTACATGGCCTGGGGTTATCAGGACCCTTGTCCGGGAGTGCCGAGTTGCCCTCAGGTCAACGGCGCATTGCAATTCGCATTGCGCATTCCGGGGGTGGAGGGGGGCGCACTTGGAGAGGCGGAGCAATGGCCCCGTCGTGTGCCGCCTGGCCGGAGCAGGCCATCATATACAGAGAGCCGGGCGACGATGATGTCGACCACCGGCTCGCTCAGCCGCTCAAGCGAGGCGGACCCAAGTCGATTTCCCACGCTGGCCCTCCAGACGGCCGGCGGCCGCAGGGAGCTTTCAACGCGGGGCCTCGATCGCGGTGAAGATCACACGGCGCTTTCGTTCGACCCTTCGGGAAAACGCATTGCATCCGGTGGCCGCAACGGCGTGTTGGAAATCATGGATGTCGATGGCAAGCGCCTGGCCGATCTGGCGGGACATTCCGGTGACATCTGGGGCGTTGCATTTCAGCGCTCGGGCCGGCTGCTGGTTTCAGGCAGTACCGATCAGACGGTGCGGCTTTGGAACTCCCAAACAGGGGAGCTCATCGTTTCGTTGTTTTGCGTGCCCAAGAGGGGGGATGACGGTCGATTTCGGTTCGAGTGGATCATGTGGACCCCACAGGGCTATTTCACGGGCTCAGCGCAGGGCGAGCAGCTGATAAGGGCTTATAGTCGGCAAGGCGACGGACGCCTGAGCCCCTTCACACCCAATGACGTGAGGGAGCACTTCTTTCGTCCAGGGCTCGTCGAGCGTGCAATTCAACTCGGCAGCGCGACAAGCGCCATAGAGGAGGCTCGTCGCGACCAGAGCATCACGAACCTTCGGTTGCGGGATGTAAGCCTGCCTGCCTTCAAGGTGTTGGATATCGAATCCGGAGCGACGACACGGGCGGGAACCATCTCGTTCAGGATCGCGCGCTCGAAAGAGGGCATCGAGGTCAGCCACTACACGGTTGAAGTGAACAGTACGAAGATTGAAGCGGCCTATTCGAGCGAGAGTTACGGAGAGCTCACGGCCGTGCGGTTCGCCGACGTGCCTCTGTACGAGGGCAAGAACAGAATCCGGATCGTGGCAGAGAGCTCGCAAGGGCAGCAAGACGCTGGGGAGATCGAGGTCACGCAGATTGGCGAAGGCCCACTCGATGTTCGACAGACGTTGTACATCGTCGCGATCGGCGTCAATCGATATCCCGGTCTTGGGCACTGCGTCGACCACGTCACGATGCAGCCTGTAAGCTGCGATTTGCAATTGCCGAAAGCGGATGCAATCTCATTCGAGAAGATGTTGGAAGACCGAATGGGCGAGGGCAACGGTCATAAGAAAGTCGTCTCCCGTGTCCTCTACAACGGTGCCGGACACGATTCCGAAGGACATGATCTCGAACCGACAGCCCAGAACATCGACAATGCATTGAACATTTTTTCGAAAGCCGGCCCCAGGGATACCGCGGTGCTCTTTCTTGCAGGCCACGGTACGATACGCGGCCGCACGGATCAGTACCAGTTCTTGCCGACCAATGCGCAGCCGGAGAGCCCAGGATCGGAGAATGCGCTATTCGACAACGCGGTGAGTTCGGAGCGTATTCTGGGAGCTATTAGATTGGCCCAGGGACGTCGAATGTTGTTCATCGACACATGTCGAGCAACGTCGATCTACGGCTCTGGGCCCAATTCATTCCTCAATTCCGCGTTTGCCGCGGGTGCTTACGTCTTTCTTGCGTCGCGCTCCGATCAGGAGGCCCAGGAGCGACTGACGATCGGGCATGGCGTGTTCACCTAC
>JBARNF010000875.1:0-8684 GCA_049802835.1 Bradyrhizobium sp. | reverse complement strand
GCGCCATGCCCGCCGCCAGCGCGAGCGACGTCACCGACCAGGCGCCGGTGCGCACCGTGGCGGCAAGTTTTTCGCGCATCGCCCCGGGCACGTAAAGGAAGCCGACCGCGATGCCCGGCGCGAGCCGCTTGGCGAGGCTATCGACGATGATGACGCGCTCCTCGGCCTGCGCCGCCAGCGAGACCTGATCGCTCAGGAAGCCATAGACGAGATCCTCGATGATCATCAGCTCGTGCTTGCGCACGAGACGCACGATCTCCTCGCGCCTGGACTCGCTCATGGTGAGCCCGAGGGGATTTTGCATCACCGGCTGGATGTAGATCGCATTCAGCGCACTGCTGCGGTGCGCCTTGGTCAGCGCATCCGGGCGGATGCCCTCGCCGTCCATCGCGAGCGGCACCAGGGTGACGCCGAGCCGCGCGGCGATGCCCTTGATCATCGGATAGGTGATGGCCTCGACACCGAGCCGGCCGCCGACCGGCACCAACGCCGAGATCGCCGCCGCCAACGACTGCCGGCCGCTGCCGGCGAAAACGAAATTCTCCGCGCGCGGCCGCCAGCGCTCGGTGGCGAAGAACGTCGCGGCGGTCCGCCCCGCGTCCGTCAGCCGCCGCTGCGTGATCGGCGCCAGCACCGGCGCGAGCTTCTCCGGCCGCTGCCAGCTGGCGATCGACTTGGCGATCAGCGCCGCCTGGTCCGGCAATGTCGGAAAGTTGAACTCGAGATCGATGCGGCCGTCGAACGGCTCCAGCCGCAACGATGCCGGCATCGGCGCCGCCTGCCCCGCGACGAAGGTGCCGCGCCCGACTTCGCCGACCACCAGGCCTCTGCGCAATAATTCGGCATAAACGCGGGCTGCCGTCGATGCGGCAATTCCCCGCTCATAGGCGAACTGGCGCTGCGGCGGCAGCCGGTCGCCGGCCCTGAGCCTGCCGTTGGCGATGTCCTCGGCAATGCCGTCCACCAGGGTCGTATACGAAGCATTCATGCTATATTGCACCGAGATCAATGTTTCAATTGCACCGAGATATGTACTGCGCGATTGCTCTTCGAACAACGCAATTGAAGAGCAATAGGTGACACATGGCATATTCCCTGGCGCAGCGTTGGGCAACTCCGCAAGTTGCCCACGGAAAGAGCAATTTGCTCCAGGTTCCGCAACTCTGGCTGCAGCGCCTGTTCTGGCGGTCCGAGCTCGCGATGCTGGACTCCGAGCAGATGCGCGACTGCGGTCTCGATCCGATGGTGGTTCAGGACGAGGCCAACAAGCCGTTCTGGCGCGACTAGGACCGAGCTCGAGGAGGACACAGCAATGCCGACGCTTCCGTTTCATCAAGTCGACGTGTTCTCCGCGGTCCCGTTCAAGGGCAATCCGCTCGCCGTGATCGCCGAGGCCGACGGCCTCGACGACGCGACCATGCGCGCCATCGCCAACTGGACCAATTTGTCGGAGACCACCTTCCTGTCGCGCCCGCTGGATTCGAGCGCGGACTATCGCGTGCGCATCTTCACGCCGCAGCGCGAATTGCCTTTTGCCGGGCATCCGACGCTCGGCTCGGCCCACGTCTGGCTCGCGCTCGGCGGCCGGCCGAAAGGCGAACATGTGGTGCAGGAATGCGGCGTCGGTCTCGTGCGCATCAAGCGTGACGGCGATCGTCTCGCCTTCGCAGCGCCGCCGCTCAAGCGCTCCGGCTCCGTCGATGCCGAGCTGACGACGAAGATCGCAGCGGCACTCGGCATCCAGCCGAGCGCGATGCGGGCCGTGCAGTGGGTCGATAACGGACCGGGCTGGATCGGCGTTCTCATGGACTCGCGCCAAGACCTTCTGGACATCCGCTTCAACACGCTGGCGCTGTCGCAGCAGCCGATCGGCGTCGTTGCGCCATGGGATCCCACGCGTGACGGACGTGACGCCAATTTCGAGGTTCGCGCCTTCACCTGGAGCGGCACCGAGGACCCCGTCACGGGCAGCCTCAATGCAAGTCTGGCGCAATGGCTGATCGGCGCCGGAATTGCTCCGAAGCACTATGTCGCCTCGCAAGGCACCGTGCTCGGCCGCGCCGGCCGCGTGCACGTCGCGCAGCACGGCGACACGATCTGGATCGGCGGCGACGTGGCGCCCGTCGTGAAGGGGACGATCAGCCTGTAATCACCGATCGGCCGACGGAGATGCGGCCGCGGGCCTGCTTCCGTCGGCCGATGGCCTCGCCTATACTTCGATCGAACAGGCGTTCTCGGATGAACATCAAGGTCGATCAGGCGGCGGTCACGCCGGAGCAATTCTTCTCCTGGGTCACGGCGCAGGAAGAGCGTTACGAGCTCGTCGATGGCGAGGTCGTCATGATGGCCGGTGCCGGCCGGCGGCACGATGCGATCGTGGTGAACCTGACGGCGGCGCTGCACGCCCAGACCAGACATGGCCCGTGCCAGACCTTTACGGGCGACACCTATGTGATCACCTCGCCGTCGACCCGGCGCATGCCGGATCTGGGGGTCGATTGCGGCAAGCCGGACGACGACGCGCTGGTGGCCGATCGGCCGGCGCTGCTGGTCGAGGTGCTGTCACCCACGACCGGCGGCTTCGATGTGACGGTCAAGCTCGCCGAATATCAAGCGCTGCGCTGTCTCGACTACATCCTGTTCATCGACACCGACAGCCCCAACGTGCACCTATACTCACGCGATGCGGACGGCGCCTGGACAGACGCCGTGCTGAAAGGACTCGATGCTGTCATTCGCCTGGACAAGCTGAACGTCACACTCGAGCTGCGTGACGTCTATGCAGGCCTTGAATTCCGTCCCCGACCACGCCTCGTCGAATAGACGGCCACGGCACCCATAGCCGGGGATGAGCCGCGGACCGAATGCGCGCTCACCGCGCCCGCGTCAGCGCCAGCCACAGACCGCCGCCGATCATGAAGCCGCCGGAGATGCGCGAGACCAGCCGGGTGCGCCGTGCAGAGAACAGCTTGCGGGCGCGGCCGGCGAGCAGCGCGTAGATTGCGTCGGTGAGGCCCGCGATCACCATGAAGGTCACGCCGAGCAACCCGACCTGCGGCACGTGATCCCGGCTCATGTCCATGAACTGCGGCAGGAAGGCGCCGAAGAACACCATCACCTTGGGGTTCGACAGCAGCACCAGCAGGCCCTGCAGGAAGAAGCCGCCGCGCGGCGGCGGGGGCGGCGCCTCGCCCGCAGCGATGCCCTCGATCGGCGAGCGAATGAGCTGGACACCGAGCCACACCAGATAGGCGGCGCCGATCAGCCGCACCCATTCGAACCAATAGCCCATGGTGGCCATGAGGGACGTGAGGCCGACAGCAACGACGCCGATGGCGATCGCAAGGCCGGTCTGCACGCCGGCGATGTTGATCAGCGCAGCGCGGGTTCCATGACGCAGGCCATTGGCGATCAACAGCGTCACGACCGGTCCGGGCAGCAGCGCAAGCGCGATGCAGGCGGCGACGAAGGCGAGATAGGCTTGCAGGGACATGAGGCGCCTCGGTGCGAATGAGGGGATCACTAATGCACGACATGTCTGCGGAGGAAAGCCTCCGTTGGTCTTGCCCGTGACAGCACGATCGAGCGCATATCTCTTCTCTCTGTGCTGAAGCCGGGATGCTTCTGCGGTCGTAGTGCGCCCCCTCTCCCCGTTCTTACGGGGCCGCGACGAGCTTCGCTCGCGCTGAGAGGGTTGGGGTGACGGGCAGACGCACGGGTGGTGTACACGGCAAGACCTGTACCTCCTTCACCCGGATTGCATCTGGCGATGCAATCCGACCTCTCAGCGCGAGCGAAGCTCGTCGCGCGCCCGCATCCGCCTTCGCTCTGCGAGCTACGGCGGACAAAGAGCGGGGCGAGGTGCACCGAGCAAGCCGCAAAATGTGCATCAAGAACCAGAAAAAGCAGCTCGCAGCGCACCCGCTTGACACGCAACCTTTTGGTTGCCTATTATTCCCTCCATGGACGAGGTCTTCAAGGCGCTGGCGGATGCCTCGCGACGGGCGCTGCTCGACAGGCTTCATGCGCGGAACGGCCAGACCTTGACCGAACTCTGCGACGGCCTCGCCATGACGCGACAGGCCGTGACCAAGCACCTTGCCATTCTGGAAGCGGCCAATCTGGTCGCGACGATCCGGCATGGCCGCGAGAAGCTGCACTATCTCAATCCGGTGCCGATCCATCACATCGGGGAGCGCTGGATCAAGAAATTCGAGCGCGGCAAGCTCGCCGCGCTCAGCGAGTTGAAGCGGCAATTGGAGGAGCGCGATGAGTAAGCCCGAATTCGTCTACGTCACTTATATCGCAACGACGCCCGAGAAATTGTGGGAAGCGCTGACATCGAACGAATTCGCGAAGCGCTACTGGTTCGGCACCGAACTGCATTCCGACTGGCGCGTCGGCTCGCCGTTCGCGCTGGTGACCGATGGGATGACGACGGATGTCGGCCAGATTCTGGAGTTCGATCCGCCACGCCGGCTCTCCTACACCTTCCAGCACATCCTGAAAGACGAGCTTCGCAGCGAGCAGCCGACCAAGGTCGTGTTCGCGATCGAACAGCACGGCAACTCCGTCAAGCTGACCCTGACGCATGAAGGCTTCGGAGGGGCGGGGAGATTGCTCGATGCGGTTTCCAACGGCTGGCCCGCGATCATGTCCGGCCTCAAGAGTCTGCTGGAGACCGGAACCGCGCTGGCGATCCCGATGTCAGCGCTCGGCAAAGGAGTCTGAGCGATGGATCTTGCAAAGTTCAGGCCGGAGACGGTCTACACGATCTACATCGCCGCGACGCCGGAGAAAGTCTGGCAGGCGCTGACCTCGGCCGAGTTCAGCCGGCAATATTTCTTCGGCTTCGCGGTCGAAGCCGAACTGAGGGCGGGCGGCGCCTTCATCGTGCGCGCGCCCGATGGTTCGGAGCATATCAGCGGACAGGTGATCGTCTGCGAGCCGCCGCAGCGGCTGACCGTCACCTGGGACGTCAACTGGCCGGGCCTCGTCGCGGCGCTCGGCCGCACCCTCGTGACCTACGAGATCGAGCAGGCCGGTGACGCGGTTCGGTTGACGATGACGGAGTCGCACGAACGGACGCTGTCGGACGATATCCTGTCGGGCGGACGTCAGGGCTGGCCCGCGATCCTCTCGAGCCTCAAGAGCGTGCTGGAAACCGGCAAGCCGCTTTCGGTCAAGATGGCGCCGCCGATGCGGATGCTGGCGGCGCTCAAGGCGATGGGAGTCGAGGTGCCTTGACGAAGCGCCTCTAAGACACCGCGGCGATCTGGGGAATGTACGCTAGCACGGCGCCGACCTGAACGGCGTTGCTCAGCATGCCGCCCCAGTGCAGCCGGCGCAGTCGGCGAACAGCCGTCACGTCGCCGGAATCCCGGTCGCGGATGCGCGCGTCCATTTGCTCCAGAAACCAGCGGCGCGACGTCAGCGCGAAGGCGGCCACCAGAGCGATCCCGAGCGCCAGGATCGGACGGCCGTCCGCCAGGACTGCGAGCGTGCCGATGCTGCCGGCGATCGCCAGGGCCACAAAGTAGGAGTCGAACATGCCACGTAGGAGCTGCGTCACCGGCACGATGTCGAGCCTCACCAGCAGGAACGCGGGCGCAGCCAGCAGCATATAGAACATCGGCAGCAGCAGGATGATGGTGGCAAACAGCGCGATGTTGTCCGGCATCGTCCTTCCCCGATAGAGCGCGGGCCGGACAGCCGCCGAGCCGCATTTTGCGTGCATCCTAGGGGGCGCCGCCCCTGCCCGCCATGGGACCTTAGTCGGTCGCCATCAACCCGGCCGCCGGGCTACGCAGGCAATCAAGTCCCGGCGTGCACACGCCTTCGCGTCAGGCGGGTGCGACGATGCGGCGATAGAGATGCCATGTCGCATGGCCCAGCACCGGCACGGTGACGAGCAGGCCCAAGAAGTATGGCAGCGCCGAAACGATCAAGAGCACGGTGATGACGGCGGCCCAGCCGATCATCGGCCCCGGACTGGTCACGACTGCGCGCACGCTGGTGATCATCGCGGTCACGAAATCGACGTCACGCTCCAGCAGCAGCGGAAACGACACCACGGTCAGCGAGAACAGGATCAGCGACAGCGCGGCGCCATCGAGATTTCCGATCACGAGGAACAGCAGGCCCTCGTTGGTCGTCAGCACCACCGTCATGAATTCCTTGAAGCTGGAAAACGACGCGTTGAGCCCGAGCAGAAGCGCGATCAGGAGCCGGATCTGGTACATCCAGATCACGAAGAAGAACACGGTGACGAACGCCATCCAGGCGATCTCGCTGCGCGAGGTGATCGTGCGCCAGATCCCGCCATAGGAGATGGGCTGGCCGAGCTCGCGGCGGCGGCTGACCTCATACAGCCCGATCGCGACGAACGGGCCGATCAATGCAAAACCCGCCGCCAGCGGATAAGCGAGATAGACCATGCCGAAGGCGGTGACGCACAGCACGATGCTGATGCCGCCAAGCACGTAGATCAGCCCGAAAGCGAGGCCGAACAGCGGCCGAGCCTGAAAATCGCGCAGGCCTTGCGTCAAGGCCTCGGCAATGTCGGCCGTGGTGATGCGGCGCACCACGGGATCGGTTCGTCCCGAGACGGATGCGGTCATCGGCGGTCCCTCCTGGCTGTCTTTGTTGGGCGCGATGCTAACAGCCGGAGGCAGGCGATTTCAATTTCAACTTGTAGGCAAAGGTGAAGGGCGTCTCAAAATGCCTCAATGAGAGATACGGTCTGCCGCGGCACGGGCAGTCCGCTCCCTCTCCCCGTTCTTCACGGGGAGAGGGCTGGGGTGAGGGGCACCACACCCAGCGTAGCGTATTGTTAGACCTGTACCCCCCCGGATTGCATCTAACGATGCAATCCGACCTCTCCCCGCATCCGCCTTCGCTCTTCGAGCTACGGCGGACAAGAGCGGGGAGAGCTACGCAAGACGCGCCATCGTGCTCACACGACGGGAGCCTACCCCCGCGCCCTTAGCTCTCGCCTCAACACCTTGCCGGTCGCGGTCATCGGCAGGCTGTCGGTAAATTCGACGTGTCTTGGATATTCGTGCGCCGCGAGCTTCACCTTGACGAAGTCCTGGATCTCTCGCGATAGCGTGTCATTTGCAATGAAGCCCGGCCGCAGCACGATCCAGGCCTTGACCGCTTCGGTGCGCACCGGGTCGGGAATGCCGACCACGGCGGCGAGTGCCACGGCGGGATGCTTGAGCAGCGTGTCCTCGATCTCGGCCGGGCCGATGCGGTAGCCGGCCGAGGTGATGACGTCGTCCTCACGGCTCGCGTACCAGAAATAGCCGTCCTCATCCTCGGTGCCGAGATCGCCGGTCAGCAGCACGTCGCGCGCGAACTTTGTCCGCGTCGCCTCGGGATTGCGCCAATATTCGATCATGGTGCAGGGGTTGGGCTGGCGCACGCCGATGATGCCCCGCGTCCCCCGCGGCAGCTGTTCGCCCTTGTCGTTGACGATCAGCACCTCGAAACCCGGCGTGGCCTTGCCCATCGAGCCCGGCCGGATCGGAAACAGCTTTGCGTTGTTGCCGACGACGAGATTGCATTCGGTCTGGCCGTAGATCTCGTGCGCATCGATGCCGAAGGTCGCGCGCACCCAGCCAAGCAGCTCGGCACCGAGCGACTCGCCGCCGGTCAGGATGCTGCGCAGCTTCACCCCATCATGTTTGACGTTGGCCTGCCGCATCAGCTTCAGCGCGGTCGGCGGCAGGAACACGTTGCGCACCGCGTAGTCGGCCATCAGCTGCATCGCGGCCTGAGGCACGAACTTCCTGGCGCGATAGCCGATCACCGGCACCGCGTGATACCAGGCCGGAAACAGCACGTCGAAAAGCCCGCCGATCCAGGCCCAGTCGGCCGGCGTCCACATCACGTCGCCGGGTTTCGGCAGGAAACCGTGCACCATCTCGACATTCGGCAGATGCCCGAGCAGCACGCGATGGGCGTGCAGCGCGCCCTTCGGATTTCCGGTCGTGCCCGAGGTGTAGATGATGATGGCGGGGTCGTCGCTCGAGGTGGCGACGGTCGGGAAACGATCGGAGGCGCGCTCCAGCGTCGGCCAGAACGGCCGGGCACCGGTGCCGCCGCCGTCGGTGACGTAGATCGTCTTCAGCTCCGGCAGCTGGTCGCGAATGCGGGCGAGCTTCGCCAGACCCACGGCGTCGGTGACGAGCGCCTTGGCGCCGGAGTTCTGCAGCCGGAACTGCAGCGCGTCCTCGCCGAACAGCGTGAACAGCGGCACCGAGACCAGGCCGGCGCGAAACGCCGCGAGATGGACGATCGGCAGCTCCAGCGACTGCGACAGGAATACGGCGACGCGGTCGCCCTGCGCGAGGCCATCGGCTTTCAGCACGTTGGCGAAGCGGCAGGAGTGTTCGCGCAGTTCGTCGAACGACACGCGCTGCGCAGCACCGTCCTCCTCGACCACGATCAGCGCGAGACGGCCCGAGCCGTCGGCGTGGCGGTCGCAGGTCGCAACCGCGATGTTGAACTGCGCCGGGATGTCCCAGCGGAAGTCGCGAGTGAGCTGGTCGTAGTCGGACGTTTCCTTGAGCATGGCGGAGGCGTTTCCCTCTCGGTTGTTTGTTCTTAACTTGCGCACTTGCTGCGTGGCGACGGCATCCGACGCTTGCTCGGTGCCACCTCTCCCCGCTTGCGGGGAG
>JBARNF010000874.1:0-2095 GCA_049802835.1 Bradyrhizobium sp. | reverse complement strand
CGCTGGGTGCTGCGCGAGCAGGGCTCCGGGACGCGCGCGATGTTCGAAGCCGCGCTCGACCAGTTCGGCATTGATCCCGGCGAACTCGATGTGGCGTTCGACCTGCCGTCGAATGAGGCCGTGCGCGGAGCGGTCGAAGCCGGCGCCGGTGTCACCGTGCTCTCGCGCCTCGTCGTCATGCGCGCCGTGAAGGCGGGGCTGCTTGCGGTTGCCAATATCGAGCTGCCCAAGCGGCACTTCTACAGCCTGCGCCATCGGGAGCATCACCAGACCCAGGCGGCACGGGAGTTTCTGCGAATAGTTGGTGAAACCGGCTAATCGGGGCACGTCATCGCGAGCGAAGCGCAGCGATCCAGAATTCCACCGCGGTGAAAGTCTGGATTGCTTCGCTTCGCTCGCAAGGACGGTGGATGGACTAGCGCTCAACTAACGAAGCCAGCGCTTCCTGCGCGGCGCGCTCGCCGCTGTCGCGGGCGCCGTGCGCGGTGGAGAAAAAATCCGATGGCGTAGCTTCGCCGGCGAAGAACAGCCGGTCATCGACCGGAGCGGCGAGCACCGCGCGCTTGTCGGCATGCCCCGGCAACGCGTGTGAATAGGCGCCGCGCGCGAAGGGATCGGCGCCCCAGCGCGATTCGGCGAGCGGCCTTAGGCTGCTGCGAATGTCGTTGCCGAGCAGCGCTGCGACATCGTCGATCGCCTGCGCCGTCAGCGCGCCCTCGCCCGCCGCCTCGATTTCGCGGGCGAAGCTGCCGCCGTAGAAGCCCTCGATGCAGGGCTGGCCGAAGGGACGGAGCTGGAAGCTGCCGACGCGGGCGGTGCTGCTACGGCCGCGCATCCCCGAATCCCTCGGCAGGTGCTCCCAGCCATCGAGCGCGAGCATCACCTTGTTGTCGAGGCCGAGCGGCAGTCCGGCGGCAGCCTCCATCTTGGCAGGCAACGCCGGCACGAAGCGGAGCGCTTCATCCGCGATCAGGTTGGTCGGCACGGTGACGATGACCTTGCCGGCGGTCAGCGTGCCCTGCGAGGTCGTGAGGCGGATGCGCTTGTCGCTGTGATCGATCAGGGTCACGTTGCAGTTCAACGCGATCGGCAGGCCTGCGCCATAGGCGGCGACCAGGGCGCCATAGCCGCTACGGACGCGCCAGTTCAGCTCGGTGTCCTCATAGGCCTCGAAGTCGAGCAGCGACATCTGGTCGAGCTCGCAGCCGTTGAGATAGGTGCAGATCGCATCGATCATGCCGTTCCAGCGATTGCCCGATTCCAGATAGTCGCTGGCCGGCGCATCGCGGCCGCTCTTCGCGGCCTTCGCCGTGCGGATGAAGAACCCGTCCAGCGCGCGGATGAAGTCTTCGCGCTCAGCACGCAGGAACGCCGCGTCATACGCCTGGTCGCGCCACGGCGGACGGCTCTTGTCGATGCTGAAGGAGAGTTGTTCGGCGATGGCGACGAAGGAATTGCGGTCGGCCGAATGCAGCCAGCCGCAACCGAGGTCGAACGTGACGTCGGGCGAGGCCATGATGGTGTGGGCACGGCCACCGATGCGGTCGCGGGCTTCCAGCAGGATGAAGGAGACGTCCTTGCCCTGCAGCGCATGGGCCGCGCCGAGGCCGGCCGCGCCTGCGCCGATGATGGCAATGTCGATGGAGGATGGGAAAGACAATTAGCTCATCCAGCTCCGTCGTCATGCCCGGCCTTGTGCCGGGCATCCACGTCGTTCGCGCAAGCCCCAAAACGTGGATGGCCGGGACAAGCCCGGCCATGACGCATTTGAGAATGGAGGGCGGGAACTAAGCCACCGCTTCCTTCTGCTTCTCGGCGCGCTTGCGCTCGTTCGGATCGAGATGCTTCTTGCGCAGCCGGATCGACTTCGGCGTCACTTCGACGAGTTCGTCGTCCTCGATATAGGCCAGCGCCTTTTCCAGGGTCATCCGGATCGGCGGCGTCAGCCTGACGGCTTCGTCCTTCGACGTGGTGCGGATGTTGGTGAGCTGCTTGCCCTTCAACACGTTGATCTCGAGGTCGTTGTCGCGGGTGTGCTCGCCGACGATCATGCCCTTGTAGACCTTCCAGCCGGGCTCGATCATCATCGGGCCGC
>JBARNF010000873.1:0-5637 GCA_049802835.1 Bradyrhizobium sp. | reverse complement strand
CCGCCGAGGCCCGCGCCGCCGCCGACCGGCTGCTGGAAGCCGCGGCGGCGTAGGCCGACCGCTTTGGCAGCGAGGCGGGCTGAAGATCTTTCCTGCTGTCATTCCGGGGCGATGCGAAGCGCGAAATGGCAGAGCCATTTTGCGCGAAGCATCGAACCCGGAATCTCGAGCTTCTGGGACGGGTCCCCCCCACACACAAAATGGCTTTTCCACTTTACGGAGAAGACTGTCCGGGAATGACGGACTCAGCCGCAGATCGACTCGTACAGATCGTTCCACTCCGGGTTATCGGTCTCGACCAGCGCCACTTTCCAAGCCCGCTTCCACTTCTTCAACTCTTTCTCGCGCGTGATCGCGGAAACCGGATCATCGTATGCCTCGAACCATACGAGCCGTGTGATATTGTACTTGGACGTAAACCCAGGTACCGCCTTCTGACGATGTTCAAAAACCCGTCGCACCAGATCGTTAGTCACGCCAACGTAGATTGCGCCATCCTTCCGGCTTGCGAGAATGTAGACGTAGTAGTTCATTATTCGCCTTCGCCGGTGCCGACTACGGTGTCATTCGAAGCCGATGCGAAGCATCGAACCCGAAATCTCGAGATTCCGGGTTCGGTTCTCCGTGGCAATTGCCGCGGAGAACCGCCCCGGAATGACCAGTAAATAGCACACAGCATGCCCAAGACAGCGAAATCGAAGAAGCCCGTCGACGTTGCCGATCTCACCAAGGCGCAGGCCAAGGTGGAATGGAAGCGGCTGGCGCTGGAGCTCGAAACCCACGACCGTCTCTACTACCAGGACGACGCACCGAAGATCTCGGATGCCGACTACGACGAGCTGCGCCGCCGCTTCAACGCCATCGAGAAGCGCTTCCCCGAACTCGTCAGCAGCGCTTCGCCGTCGCAGAAGGTCGGGGCTGCGCCATCCGGCCGCTTCAGGAAGGTGCGGCACGCGGTGCCGATGCTGTCGCTCGACAACGCCTTCGCCGAGGAGGACGTGCGCGACTTTGCCGGCCGCATCGCGCGCTTCCTCAAGCTTGCCGATGACGGGATCGATTTTTCCGCCGAGCCGAAGATCGACGGGCTCTCGATGTCGCTGCGCTATGAGGGCGGCGAGCTCGTCACCGCCGCCACGCGCGGCGACGGCGCCGAGGGCGAGGACGTCACCGCCAACATCCGCACCCTGAAGGACGTGCCGCACAGGCTGCACGGCCGGAACCTGCCCGATATCTGCGAGGTCCGTGGCGAGGTCTATATGACGAAGCAGGCGTTCCTCGCGCTCAATGAGCGGCAGAAGGAAGCCGGTGACACCATCTTCGCCAACCCGCGCAATTCCGCCGCAGGCTCGCTGCGCCAGAAGGACCCCACCATCACGGCATCGCGGCCGCTCGGCTTCTTCGCCTATGCCTGGGGCGAGATGAGCGCGATGCCAGCGGACACCCAGACCGGCATGATCAAATGGTTCGAGCACTGCGGATTCACGACCAATCCGCTCACTAGGCTCTGCCACTCAGTCGAAGAGCTACTCGCCTTCCATCGTTCGATCGAGGAGCAGCGCGCCGAGCTCGACTACGACATCGACGGCGTCGTCTACAAGGTCGACCGCATCGATTGGCAGGAGCGGCTCGGCTTCGTGTCGCGCACGCCGCGCTGGGGCATCGCGCACAAATTCCCGGCCGAGCGCGCCATGACCGTGCTCAAGGACATCGAGATCCAGGTCGGCCGGACCGGCTCGTTCACGCCGGTGGGAAAGCTGGAGCCGGTCGGCGTCGGCGGCGTCATCGTGCAGAACGTGACCCTGCACAACGAGGACTACATCAAGGGCATCGGCAACAAGGGTGAGGTGCTGCGCGAGGGGCGCGACATCCGGATCGGCGACACCGTGGTGATCCAGCGCGCCGGCGACGTGATCCCGCAGGTGGTCGACGTCCTCATCGACAAGCGGCCCGGTGACGCCAAGGAATTCCATTTTCCGAGGAAGTGCCCGTGTCCGCTGCACACCGACGTCGTGCGCGAGGAGATCGCGACCGGCGAGGAGGGCTCGCGGGCGCGCTGCACCGGCGAGTTCGCCTGTCCCTATCAGAAGATCGAGCATCTCAAGCTGTTCGCCTCGCGCCGCGCTTTCGACATCGACGGCTTGGGCGAGAAGCAGGTCCAGTTCTTCTTCGATCAGGAGTGGGTCAAGGAGCCCGCCGACATCTTCACGCTTGCCGCGCGCAACGCCAGACTGAAGCTGGAAGAGATCGAGGGCTATGGCGAGACCTCGGTGCGCAACCTCTTCAACGCCATCGATGCGCGACGCGAAATCGCGCTGGAGCGCTTCATCTTTGCGCTCGGCATGCGTCACGTCGGCGAGACGACCGCACTGGCGCTGGCGCGCGGCTATGGCTCCTGGGCTGCGTTCCACGACGCGTGTCTGAAGGTGGCCAAGGGTGACGAGGAGGCGATCGCCGAGATGGACGCGCTCGACCAGATCGGCGACACCGTGATCAAGAGCATCAGTGCCTATTTCGGCGAAGACCATAATCTCGGCATCGTCGAGCGGCTGACGAAAGAGGTGAAGATCCTCGACGCGGAGAAGCCGAAGCGCAATTCGCCGATCGCCACCAAGACGGTGGTGTTTACGGGCACGCTGGAAAAGATGACGCGCGACGAGGCCAAGGCGACGGCGGAGCGGCTCGGTGCGAAAGTGTCGGGCTCGGTCTCGAAGAAGACGGACTACGTCGTCGCCGGCCCCGGCGCGGGCTCAAAGCTGAAGGACGCGCAGAAGCACGGCGTGCAGGTGCTGACCGAGGACGAGTGGCTGAAGCTGATCGGGGAGTAGACGCGAAAGCGGCTTCGCGCTCGGCACACGCCTCGCTGTCGTCATCCGCCACCGGGTCTCGCCTCCGGCGCCCGATGACAGGCTCCGGCGGATGATCCAGTGTCCCAGAGGCAATCGTTAGAGAGCCGATGCGTCTCGGCGTACTGGATGTCCCGCCTGCGCGGGGCATGACGGCGGTTTGTTTGTTGTGCTGCGTGGCTCGCTGCGACCATGCGGTCTCACATCACCCCGGCCTCGTCCTCCTCGGCCTCCTCGATCAGCTCCTTGGTCACCATCACCGAGACGCGCGGGACCAGGAAGATCATGCTGGCGACGCAGGCGAGCGACAGGGCGAGGATCGCCGATGTCAGTGGCAGCGTGGTTGCGTAGTGGCCGCCGAGAAACGCGCCGAGCTGCGACATCAGCGCGCCCACGCCCATCTGCAGGAAGCCCATGGCGCCCGAGGCGGTGCCGGCCGCGCCGGGCCGGACGCTGATGGCGCCGGCCGCGGAGTTCGCCATGACCGCGGCGTTGGCGAACATGATCAGCATCTGCGTGCCGAACAGCACCGAAGGCACCTGGTTGAAGCCGAAGATGCTCCACGCGAAGTTCATCGCGGCGCCAGTGAGTTGCAGCGCCAGCCCGAACCAGATCAGCCGGTCGAGCGAATGGCGCGGCGAAAACCGCACGCAGAACAGGTTGCCGACGAAATAGGCGAAGCCGGTGGTCGCAAACCACGCGCCATATTCGGCCGATGATCGCCCCATCTGCACTTCGACGATGTACGGGCCGCCGCCGGCAAACGCGAAGATGATCTGCGACGCCAGCACCTGGCACAGCACGTAGCCGAGGAAGGCGCGGCTCTTCACCAGCACCGTAACATCGCGCCGGAAGCTTGCGCCTTCGATGCGGGCGGCGCGCGTTTCCGGCAGCGCCAGCGTCACGGCGATCGCGATCACGATCGACAAGGCCGCTGCAACGTAGAAGATCGCGTGCCAGCCGAACGCGGTCTCGATCAGGCCGCCGGTCAGCGGCGACAGCATCTGCGCGATCATCATGACCGCCACGACCAGGCTGATCATCGCGCCGATCCGATCGCGCGGATAGAGATCGCGGATGATGGCGCGACTGATCACCATACCGCTGGCGCCGCCGAGCGCCTGGAAGAAGCGCGCGGCGATCAGTTGCGGCAGGGTCTGCGCCAGGATGCAGCCGAAGCTCGCGATGATCGACAGCGCTAGGCCCGCGAGCATCACCGGGCGGCGGCCGAAACGGTCCGACAGCGGCCCCAGCAGCAATTGCGAGATCGCGATTCCGACCATGTAGAACGACACCGTCATCTGCACGACGGAGGCGTCGCGTCCGAACGTGTTCGCGAGCATCGGCAGCGCCGGCACCAGCAGATACAGCGAGATCGGCGCCAGGCCGGTCATGACGACAAGGAGGATCAGCACCGTGCGCGATGGCGTGGCGCGCAGCGGCGCTGCCAAAGGCGGCTTGCTGATCATTCCGTGCATGGAGGCGTCGCTCGGGTCGTTTCGGACGCAGCCGAATGTAGCGACCTTCCGCACCACGGAAATGCCTGTTTCCGCATACGGCCATGCCGGCAGCGGGACAGTTTCAACCTGGATCAGCCATAGCGCTATCCGAGCTTTCGTCGTGGGTATCCGAAAATGGCGATGGCTCAATTCGGGCCGTCGTGTAGTTCTCCGCGTGAGACGTCGAGCCGTAGAGTGGGCAAAGCGGTCGGCGCAAGGTGGCAGCGTGCCCACCGCCGGTCACGGAATTCATCAGCCAATGGTGGGCACGGCGCCACAGCGAGCTCGAACGAGGAGAGGGCACGGCTCTCGCCTTTGCCCACCCTACGCTTGTCGCCCGGATCGTTAGAGTGGCGCCGTCGCCTGATCGAGCCAGCGCTGATCCGTCTCGTCGAGCGCAGCACGGACCGCCTCTCTGACTCGCGCGTGATAAGCGTCGAGCCAGGCCCGCTCGTCGCTGCTCAGCATCGACACGTCGATCAGCCGGCGGTCGATCGGTGCCAAGGTCAGCGCCTCGAAGCCGTTCATCGGCTTCTCCGCGCCGTCGATGGTCTTCGCCACCACGAGCTCGAGATTCTCGATGCGAATGCCGAAGGCGTCGGTCTTGTAGTAGCCGGGCTCGTTGGACAGGATCATGCCGCGCTTCAGCGGCGTCGTGCCGAGCTTGGAGATCCGCGCCGGCCCCTCATGCACCGACAGATAGCTGCCGACGCCATGGCCGGTGCCGTGCTCGAAGTCGATGCCGGCCTGCCACAGAAACTGCCGCGCCAGGGTGTCGAGCTGGGCGCCGGTGGCGCCGTCCGGGAAGACCGCGCGCGCGATCGCAAGATGCCCGCGCAGCACGCGGGTGAAGCGGTCGCGCATCTCGTCGGTCGGCGCCCCCACGGCGATCGTGCGCGTCACGTCGGTGGTGCCGTCCTGATATTGCGCGCCCGAATCGATCAGCAGCAGATCGCCCGGCATGATGCGCCGGTTGCTCTTGCGGGTGACGCGATAGTGGACGATGGCCCCGTTCGGGCCGGTGCCCGAGATGGTCGGAAACGAAACGTCCTTGAGCGCCCCGGTGTCGCGGCGGAAGCTCTCCAGCGCCTCGACGGCGTCGATCTCCGTCAAGGTGCCTTTCGGCGCCTCACGGTCGATGAAGGCCAGGAAGCGGGCGAGCGCGACCGCATCGCGCCGGTGCGCGCGGCGCGTGCCCTCGATCTCGACCGCGTTCTTGGCGGCCTTGAGCAGGCTGACCGGATCGGCGCCGCGCACCGCCTTGCCGCCGGCGCCCTGGATCAGCCGTGTCAGCG
>JBARNF010000872.1:0-16240 GCA_049802835.1 Bradyrhizobium sp. | reverse complement strand
GCATCGCCGTTGCCGCGCTGCTCGTGGTGATCGCGACCATCATCGTGTTCCGCTACATCGCGATGCTCGCAGCGCCCAAGATTGCCATTGCCTTCGCCGGCGGCGAAACGGTGCAGGCCGCGATTGGTCCGACGCTGCTCGAGACTATCCGCAGCAACAATCTGTCTCATCAGTCCGAATGCGGCGGTCGCGCCCGTTGTGGTCTCTGCCGCGTCCGCCTTGACCAAGGCGCAGACACGCTGCCGCCGCCCGCCCCTGAGGAGCGCACCGCGCTGGCGCGCTTGGGCGCATCAGACCATGTGCGGCTCGCCTGTCAGATCCGTCCCACCGCGCCGATGACCGTGACGCGTCTGGTCGGCGGCGATGAAGGAGCGAGGGAGGCTGCTGCGAATGTGGATACGCAAGGCGAGCGCCGCGTCGTTTGCCTCGTGCATGTCAGCGTCCGCGCCTTCGCGACGCTCTCGCGCGACCGGCTGCCCTACGATCTCGTGTTCATGATGAACGAGATCTTCGGTGCCGTCGGCCTGGCCGTCGAAGGCCATGCTGGACGCATCGATCGCTTCTTCGGCGACGGCGTGCTCGCCGCATTCGGCGAGCAGCATGGGCCCGACCAGGGATGCCGCGATGCTCTGCAGGCCATCCGCGCAATGGACCTGGCCATGGACCGCGTCAACGAGAAGATCGCGGCCGAGATCGGCCAGCCGGTCGAGCTTGCCATCGGGGCCTGGGCAGGAGAGGTCGTCGCCGGGCGCCTGGAATTGGGACGGAGGGCGCAACTCGCGGTGCTTGGGCTTGGATTCGAGCCGCCGGCGCGGCTGGCTGAACTGGCCAATGCCAGAGGGTGGCAACTCGCGCTGTCCGGGGACGTCGCAACTCGCGCCGGCCTTCGGGACATCGCCGGAGTACAGCGCGAGCGGCTTGCCGGTGCGGGGCAGGGCGCGGATATCGACGTGATCGGCCTGCCGCGCGCCCGCGATGTCTCTCTCGACGCCGGCGCGGGACCGGCGGCGTCAGTCTGAGCGCCGCCGGCTCATTTCTCCCGGAACGTTTTCGCGAGCGTATTGAGCAAGGGGCCGACGAGATATTCGAGCACGGTGCGCTCGCCGGTCGAGATCAGCACGTCGGCCTGCATGCCCGGAAGGATCTTTTCGGCGATTTCGGGCGGCAGGGTCGAATAGTCGATCACCACCCGCGCCGAATAGTAGCTCTGCTTGCTCGCCTCGTCGGGCATCGCATCCGCCGAAATGCTCTGGACCTTGCCGAAGATGGTCGGCGTCGTGCGCGAGGAGAAATTGGAAAAGCGCACTTCGGCCTTCTGTCCGACGGCGACGCTCTCGATGTCGCGCGGCGAGACGTGCGCCATCACGTCGACGCCTTCGCCGACCGGTACGATCTCGGCGAGCGTGTCGCCCGGCTTCACGACGGCGCCCACCGTGTGGACCTTCATATTCATGACGATGCCGTCGCGCTCGGCGCGGATGTCGACCCGGCGCAGCACGTCCTCGGCGATGACGAGCTTCTCGCGCAGGTCCGACAGTTTGGCACGGGTGCCGTCGAGCTGCTGGCCGACCTCGGCCTGGTACTTCTGCAGCGCCTGGTCGATCTGCAAACGTGTTTGTGAGGCGGTCTGGATCAGACGCGCCACGTCGGCCTGCGCCTGGCCGAGATCGCCTTCGACGCGGGCGCGCTCGCGTTCGAGCTCGAGGAACTTGTTGCGCGGATAGTAGCCGGCCGCGACGGCCGGGCGCACATTGTTCATCTGCGTCTCGAAGCTCGCGCGCTGCGCAACCAGAGCGGCGCGCTGCCGGTCGCGCCCGGCGAGCTCCTGCTGCTGCTGAGCGATCTGCGAGTTGAGAATGTTGATCTGGCTGATCAGGCCATTGCGGCGTTCGATGAACAGCCGCTGCTGATCGGCGATGGCAAGAGCTGCTTCCGGCACGGTCTGCCGGTTGAGCAGGCTATCGGGAAAACTGATCATGCGGGCGTTGCCACGCTCTGCCAACAGGCGGGCTTCTTCGGCGAGGGCGGCATCCATCTGCTTGCGCAGGATATCCGTGTTGGCCTGCGCCTCGATCGGCTGCAGCCGGAACAGCAGCTCGCCCCGGTGGACCTCGTGGGTTTCCTTGGCCAGGATCTCCCGGACGATTCCGCCTTCGCGATGCTGAACCACCTTGTGGTCGCCGGAGACGGACACCGTTCCCGGTGCGATGGCCGCGCGGTCCAGCGGTGCATAGCCGGCCCACACGCCGAACCCGCCGAACACGAGGGCAATCGAGACATAGCCGAGCAGCGCGTAGCGGCTGAAATCGGCTTTGATCGCCTGCGTCCGGCCTGCAGGTTCGAAGCTGTGATCGTGCACCAGTGACATCGACATTTGCATCCCCCGTGGTGGTCCACCGGGCGGGAGCATCTGCGATCGGCTGTCTCGGCACTGTGCGGGAAGTCACATCGCTGCGGCAGCCCGCGCCGGGGCTGCCGGATCGTCCTGCTACTTCTTCTTTGGCCCGAAGCGCGGGATACATTTCACGGTGCGGAGGATGCCAGTTTCGGCCATTTTGGAGCCGGAGACCTCCTTGACCTGGCCGGCGCCACAGGTGCCGTCATCGACCAGCACGCGCTGTCCAAGCCTGAGATCAACGATGTCCTGCTCACGCCCGACATATTGGGCCTGAGCTGCCGAGACGACCGCCAGCAGCACGGCAACGCCACCAAGACCTTTGACGATCGAACGCCGAGACAAGGCCACGGCACGCATCACTTGCCCTCGATCTTCAGGCCGTTCGGCCCGAGATTGATCTGGACGCCGTCGGGCTGCTTCTTGGCCTGGTAGAGATTGTAGCCGAGCACGCAGACGGCGGCGGTGAGGATGCCGACCAGAAAATAGAGAATGTTGCGGTTATCCGACATTCGAACTTCCAGAGTATGTCATCGCCTTGTTCCGTATGCGCCACTGTAGGGGGAGCGCTGCGATTCTGAAAGCAGCGGCGAATCCGGTGCACCTGCGCTGCGGATTGTGGTTTGCTGGCGGCGTTTCAAAACGGGAACCTGGACAGGCATGATCACCCAAGACACGACGCAACGGATCGTCGACGCCGTCGACGCCGGCTTCGACCGCCAGCTTGCGACCACCAGCGACTTCGTCGCGATTCCCTCGACGCGCGGTGCCGAAGGGCCATGCCAGGACATGTTCGGGGATCTGCTGCGCGGGCGCGGCTACGAGGTCGATGACTGGCACATCGATCTCGACGATCTCAAGGACATGCGCGGCTTTGGTCCGATCGAGCACGATTTCTCGAAGGCGCGCAGCGTGGTCGGAACCTATCGTCCGGCGACCGCGGCTGGCCGGTCGCTGATCCTGCAGGGCCATTGCGACGTCGTGCCGGCCGGCCCGCTCGACATGTGGGAGACGCCACCGTTCTCGCCTGTCATCAAGGACGGCCGGATGTATGGCCGCGGCGCCTGCGACATGAAGTCCGGCACGATCGGGGCGCTTTATGCGCTCGATGCAATTGCCGCAGCTGGCTTCAGGCCGACTGCGCGCATCCATGTCCAGTCCGTCATCGAGGAGGAGAGCACCGGGGTCGGTGCGCTCTCCACTTTGCAGCGCGGCTATCGCGCCGATGCCTGCTTCATTCCGGAGCCGACCGGCGGCAAGATGGTCCGCTCGCAGGTCGGCGTGATCTGGTTCCGGCTGAAAGTGCGTGGCTTCCCCGTGCATGTGTTCGAGGCAGGCGCCGGCGCCAATGCGATCCAGGCGGCGTATCACCTGATCCATGCGCTGGAGACGCTCGAAGCCGATTGGAACGACCGGGCGAAGAGCGATCGTCACTTCAAGTCGCTCGACCACCCGATCAACTTCAATCCCGGCATCATCAAGGGCGGCGACTGGGCTTCGAGCGTGCCGGCATGGTGCGACGTCGATTGCCGGATCGCGATCCTGCCGGGCTGGTCGGTGAAGGATTGTCAGAACGAGATCCTGGCCCGCGTTGCGTCAGCCGCGCGCGATCACCGTTTCCTGTCCAACAATCCGCCGGTCGTCGAATGGTCGGGCTTCCTGTCGGAAGGCTACGAGCTGACCGATTCGGCCGAGCCGGAGGCGGCATTCGGCCGGGCGTTCAAGGCCGTGCACGGCAGCGAGGTCGAGGATCTCGTCTTCACCGCGCTCACCGATACCCGCTTCTACGGCCTCAACTACAACATTCCGAGCCTGTGCTTCGGCGCGAGCGGCGCGGCGATGCACGGCTTCAATGAACATGTCGAGCTCGACTCGCTGCGCCAGGCGACCAAGACGATGGCCCTGTTCATTGCCGAGTGGTGCGGGATCGAGAAGGCCTGAGCGGCATGACGATCGGCCGGGGGCCATGACCTCGCAGGTCGTTGCCTTCGGCCGGCATATCCGTGCATCTCTGCCGCGTAGGCGGCCACCACCGCGCTGAAGCGCGCAGCTGGGTCCAAGGCGGAGGGGAATGGCATGACATCGCTCGACAAGATCAATGCGCTGAAGATGCCGTTCGCGGAGCTGAAGGGCGTGACGTTCA
The DNA here is from genome assembly GCA_049802835.1 of Bradyrhizobium sp. GTDB lineage: Bacteria > Pseudomonadota > Alphaproteobacteria > Rhizobiales > Xanthobacteraceae > Bradyrhizobium. The sequence goes on along the minus strand of JBARNF010000872.1, from coordinate 11,702 downwards.
CCGAAGCCAGCGCGGATCGCGTCGTCGCGCAGATGCTGATCAGGCCGGATCTGTGCACCCTGCATCACACGATCCACGGCGGCGCCGTCATGGCGCTCGCCGATTCGGTGGGCGCGGCGGCCACCGTCATCAACCTGCCCGAGGACGCCAAGGGCACCACGACCATCGAGAGCAAGACCAACTTCATCGGCGGCGCCAAGGAGGGCACCGTCGTGATCGCGACGGCAACGCCGGTCCATCGCGGGCGCCGCACCCAGGTGTGGCAGACCCGGATCGAGACCGAGGACGGTAAGCTGGTGGCCGTCGTGACCCAGACCCAGCTGGTGCTGTGACGATTCGTACACAAACGAATTGTTAACTCACGCGATCCTTGCATGGCCGCATGATCTCTCCGTAGAGCGCGGGGCTTGCAATGAATGCTGCGATGCACAATATAGCTGCTGTCTAGGGAAAGACGTCTGTGCGTGAGGGCTCTTGAGAGGAGTCTATGGCAGTGTCACAGGTCAATAGTTTTCGTCCCCGGCCGGGCTTCGGCTACGTGCGGACGCTCAGCCAGCACGAGGAACTGCCGCTGCTGCGCGATCACTTGCTGCGGCTCGATTCGGAGAGCCGCCACGATCGATTCAACGGCTTCCTCGATGACAGTTTCATCGAACGCTACGCGGCCCGCTGTGCGGCTGACGGCACGATCGTCGTCGCCTACATGGAAAACGGCATGGTGCGCGGTGCCGCTGAGCTGCATCCGCCGGAGCAGTCGGAAGACGGGCTCCCGGAGATCGCGTTCAGCGTCGAGTCCTGCGTGCGCCGCCGCGGCGTCGGCAGCCTGCTGTTCCAGCGGGTCATCTCTGAAGCGCGCTGGAAAGGCTATCGCAGGCTGCGCGTCACGACCGGGTCGCAGAACCACGCCATGCGGGCGCTGGCGGCCAAGTTCGGCGCGCATCTGGCGTTCCGCCACGGCGAGTCGACCGGCACGATCGACCTGATCCAGCAGCCGCAGGACGAACTGGCGAAGCTCGTGATCGAGACACCGATCGCTGCAGCCCGTGCGCTCTTCAACCTCAATCGCGCGTGCTGGAAACTCATGACCCGGATGTACGGCGACAAGCGCGCCGCCTGAGCTGGCAACGGCCGACCAAAAATCAAAAGCGCGACAGCGGTGGCCGCTGTCGCGCTTTTTGCGTTTGACTTGTGAAATTTTGGGAATGCGCTCGCCGAGGAGCGCGTGATGGTCAGGTGCCGGTGCGCTTGTCGAAGTTGAAGCGGCGCACCGTGCGGCGCTCGACGACCACGGCCCGCTGGTGAGTGCCCTGGTCGGCCGTGATGACACGGGTGTTGGTGCGTGCCGCGACCCGGCTCGCCTTCTTGACCTCGGGGAGGACCTGCTCGAGCGGCAGCCCCATCAGCGCCGATGCGATCTCGGCCTGTGCCTGCACGTCATCGGTAATGCCGGATGCAGCGAAGATCGCTTCCTCCAGGGTCGGAGGATCGCGCCTGACGCGACGCGTGCCGTACTTGGTATTCCAATCTTCGCTCATGAGGGCCTCGCCAATCGTCTGGGATACCTAGAAGCAGGATTGTTGCATTGCAATATGAAATCTGCGCGGCAGCCCAGCTATGCATTCACCATGTCGCGATCGGGCAACGCTGCCTGCGTGATGTGGATATCCTGGGGCCATCGGCGCAAGGCCGCGTGCCCGGCTTTGGTGAGTCCATAAACGCCGCGTTCGGCGCGGTCGAACCAGCCATAGACATTGCGTTGCAGGATCTTCGGCGCATCCGGAATGTCCGTGCGCAGGTCCCGAACGCGTTTCGGTCCGCCGGACAGCGCCGAGGCGCAGGCGAGCGCCTGCTGCCGGTAGGCCGTCATCACGGGTGTGCGCGTCGACCCGCCGGCAACGGGATCGCCCTTGCGCCGCTGATGCTCGGCGACGAGTCGCGACCGCTTCTTCGGGTTTCGGCGCGGCGCGGTTGTCGGCGGATGCACCAGCACTTCGACCTGGCCGGCCGAGGTGACCGCCAGCATGCCGAAGCCGAGCCGGCGGCAGAGGTTGCGGTAGCGGGCATCGCTTTCGCGACCCTTGCCGCGCGCCGACAGCTGTGCCGCCACCCAGACCTCGTCGCAGGCGCCGGCGCGGTCGACCGCCTGCAGCAGCAGTTCCAGGTTGAAGGTCTGTTTCAGCTCGCAGACGACGACCACCGGCGGATCGTCGCCCTTCAGCGCCACCACATCGCAGCCGCCGACCTCTCCCTTGGCCGAAAAGCCGAGGTTTTCCAGGAAGCGTTTGACGGGATGATAGAGCGCGGTTTCCAAGGGGGGTCCATGCGTGCGACTCAACGCGCGCGATTCTAGCCCGAGCCGTCGCGCGATGGCAGTGCCAAGTCGGTTTGCACCTTACTGGCGTCGCTACATGCGGCCGACCACCGGTATCAATGCGCCGGTCACGCCGCTCGCGGCGTCGCTGGCCAGGAACAGGATCACCTCCGCGAGCTCCTGCGGCGTCACCCATTTGTCGAAATCGGCCTTCGGCATGCTGGCGCGGTTCGCTGGCGTATCGATCGTCGAAGGCAGCACGGCGTTGACGGTGATCTTGCCCTTCCATTCCGCCGCCAGGGCTTCGGTCAGTCTGTGAACGCCAGACTTCGAGGCGGCATAGGGGCCCATGCCGGAGCCCGCGTGCAATGCCCCCATCGCGCCGATGTTGACGATGCGGCCGGTGCTGGAACGGACCAGATGAGGAATCGCTGCACGGGACGCGTGCAGGGCGGTCATGAGATTCCGCGCATGCATCTTGTCCCAGACGCTGTCGTCGCCGTCAGCGGTGTGCTCGAATGCAAATGCGCCGGCGATGTTGATCAGGGCATCCAGAGTGCCGAAATGGGCCGCCACCGAGTCGATTGCGACTTTTGCCTGTTCGGGATCGGACAGATCGACGCCGCCGAGTTCGATGCGGTCGTCACTGGCCGGAATCTCGGCCTGGGCATGATCGATCCCGGCCACATGCGCTCCGCGCGCCAGCGCGAGGTCGGCAACGCTGCGCCCGAGCGCACCCTGCGCTCCCGTTATGACAATCACTGCTCCGTTCATTCCGTCCCTGGTCCCCGTTCACACGCCCCGCAGCGCCGTCTTTTTATACTATTGCCAAGCGGAGGAGTTGCAATGGCTGCGCGGCCGCGGCATGGCTCTGCAATCAGAGAGAGTGGTTCGTGAGAGGTGACCGTGACAGACTTTCTCGAACTTCCGGACGTTTTCACCACATTTCGCCATCCAACCGGACATTTCCGGCAGAGCTTGAGCGCCCAGCGCAAGACCAGGATCGTGGCGCTCGGATCGTCCTCGACGGCCGGCGCCAACGGTATCGTGGCGTTTCCAGCCCGGATCGAGCAGCAGCTACGCAAGGCCAATTTCGGCTGCATCATCGATGTTCTCAATCGCGGCGTCGGCGGGCAGGAAGCCGCCGACGAGCTGTCGCGCTTCGAGTGCGACGTGATCGCCGAACAGCCGTCGCTGGTCGTCTGGCAGGTCGGAACCAACGCCGTTTACAGAAGCGAAGGCTATAGTTTCGACGAGGTGGAGGCGGCGCTCCGGGTCGGCCTGGGATGGCTTGCCCGTCTAGCGCTCGACGTCATCGTCATGGACCTGCAATATACTTCCGCGATCGTTGCGGTTCCGAGACGGCTTGCGCTTGCTGAAGACATGCAGCGGCGGATCGAGAACGTCACGTCGGCAGCCGGCGTCAACCTGTTCAGGCGCTGGGCGCTGATGAAAAGCTGGTGTGACACGGGCCAGATCCCGCTCTCGGCCATGGACGATGGGCATGACGATCGCCTGCATCTGAGCGAACCCGCGACCGCCGCTGTCAGCGCCGCTCTTGCCCGTGCGATCATGTCGCCGTCGGTGCCGCGGGTCTGATCGCTAAAATTCGCCGGGCTTGCGTAAGGAGATTGCCAGGACGACAAGCTAGCGTCTCACTCTGCCGCTTATGGGGCATTGGAGCTTTGTGATGATGAGACATCTGCCGGACCATGGTTTGCCGCTGGTACAGCTGAAAGAGCAGCGGCGGGACCTCGTGGTCGCACTACAAAATCGAGCGGGTCCGGTGACCGGCTGGGAGTTGATGCAGATCGCGGCCGTCCAGCAGGCAATTTCCGCATTCGAGGAGGTGATTGCCGACCTCGACGCGATGGAAGCCGCTGAGATGGCCGATATCGAAGCCGCCTGATTGAAAGTCGGACAAGCCGGCGCCGCCTCCCGTGGCGGATCTGACATTCGCTTCACGTATCCGCGCATTCGCCAAGCGAATGTCAGATCCAAAAGCCAGACTGCCGCACTGGCCGGGCTCCTTCACCCGGCGAGATAGCGCTCCTGGAGAGCCTTGCGCGCGGAGCCGTCGACGCCCAGGCCATCGCGCAGATACGTGTCGAGATCGCCATATTCCTGGCGCACGGCGTCGAGAGCGGCTGCCAGAAACGAGACCTGGACCGTTCCGATGGCCTCAAGCACATCGTCGGGAAGCTCGGGATGAGCTGCGGCGTCACGACGGAAATACTGGTTGGTGAGCAGGTAGTCCTCGATGACGACTTCGTCCGGCACGTCAAGTGCGGAGAGGACGAGAGCGCAGGCGACGCCCGTACGATCCTTTCCTGCTGTGCAATGAATCACGAGCGGCGCGTGATCAGCCAGAAGATGGTCGAACAGAACCCGGAAGCGCGGCGTGTGGTGACGGATATAGTTGCGGTAGGATTCCCGCATCAGGTCCAAGGCATCTTCGGCCGTCAGGCGTCCCGCCGAAACCCGGGCCCGCAACGCAGGGAGGACCGTCGGCTCTATCGCCAAGGATTGCACTGCAATCTCCGCGATCGGGCACAGGCCGGCGCTTCGCTCGTCGCGACCGCGGAAGTCGAATGCGATCCGGACGCCGAGCTGGCGCACGACCGCCGCGTCCCAATCCGTCAGTTGGCCAAGATGGTTGGACCGGAAGATCTGCCGCCAACGCACATGGCGTCCATCCCGGCTGGGATATCCGCCCAGATCTCTGAAATTGCTGGCGCCACGAAGGCCGAGATGGCGTGCAGGATGAAGAGGGGGCGCGTCGGACATGAGCCGAATGTACGACATGAGGCGTCCGCGGGAAACGTCGTTCACTCAGTCTTCACACCCAGCTGCCCGGTTGAGTCGGGGCAGGGAATGCGCGATGGGCCGGGTCCTGATGTCGGTTGTGTCGGCCATCCCAGTGCTGATCGGACGACTGGCAACGATCGAGCCGGCAGCAAGTAGCGCGGGCCGCGCGCCGAGGCGGCCCAGCAAGCAAAAGGGCCGGAACCGTATCGGTCCGACCCTTCAGCAGAAGCGCAAAAAGTGCATCGTGGCGTCTGTCGGCATCAGCGGTCCCACGCCGGCTTGGCTTCCTGGATCGCCTCGTCGTGATACCAGCTGCCACCGTAGATGGTGGGCTGCAATGCCGGAGCGGTCTGTCGGGCCGATGTCTCTGCGGGGTGACAAGGCGCGAGACCTGCCCGTCCTCCGCGTGGAAATTGGTAGATCCTCGCGGACCCTTCGTTCACGTTCGTGTCCATACACATTCTCCTTCCCATCGGACCACATCATGGTGCGCCCGACTCGTTCTCTTGTAGTTACCACTTCCGATATCGGTGGCTGCCCCAGAGAATGCAACATGATCAAATTGAAATCACGACTTGCGTATTTTGAGGGCAATTCTGGGTTTGCCTCCTGCGAAGCAACGTGCAGGTGATTAACGCTTGAGCCCGATCAAAGGTTGCGAGGATGAGCATTGGCCTTTCCGAAAGTGTCCGGCAACTGCCGCGGCCTTGTTCGGTTGCTTTTTCGCGCTGCCGCAAATGCTGCGGAATCAAGCGGATTTTTGGCGCCTTGTTCTCTCCGTCATGCAGCCCGTGCAATCCCGGCCGCGCTGCTTTGCCGCACTTTGAAGGGTGGGTTCCGGCTTCCGCAAGGCCCCTAGTGGCCGGGTCGCATGCGGCGGGACGCCGCGGGATTTGGCACGTTCCATGCTTAAGAGTGCGCTGGCCGATCGTGGCCGGGTAAGCGGGGAGCCTTCGATTGCTGGGCTCCCACCTTTCGATTAGACAGAGAGGCTCAATGACGAAGTACAAGCTCGAGTACATCTGGCTCGACGGCTACAAGCCGGTGCCGAATTTGCGCGGCAAGACACAGATCAAGGAATTTTCCTCGTTTCCGACCCTGGAACAGTTGCCTCTTTGGGGCTTCGACGGCTCGTCGACGATGCAGGCCGAAGGCCATAGCTCCGACTGCGTGCTGAAGCCGGTCGCCGTGTATCCCGATGCCGGCCGCACCAATGGTGCGCTGGTGATGTGCGAAGTGATGATGCCGGACGGCAAGACCCCGCATCCGTCGAACGCGCGCGCGACGATTTTGGACGATGCGGATGCGTGGTTCGGCTTCGAGCAGGAGTACTTCTTCTACAAGGACGGTCGTCCGCTCGGCTTCCCGGAATACGGCTATCCGGCCCCGCAGGGTCCGTACTACACCGGCGTCGGCTTCAAGAATGTCGGCGACGTCGCCCGCAAGATCGTCGAGGAGCATCTCGACCTGTGCCTCGCGGCCGGTATCAACCACGAAGGCATCAACGCCGAAGTCGCGAAGGGCCAGTGGGAATTCCAGGTGTTCGGCAAGGGCTCGCGCACGGCGGCCGACCAGATGTGGATGGCCCGCTATCTGATGCTGCGCCTGACCGAGAAGTACGGCGTCGACATCGAGTTCCACTGCAAGCCGCTCGGCGACACCGACTGGAACGGCTCGGGCATGCACTGCAACTTCTCGACCAAGCACATGCGCGAAGTCGGCGGCAAGGAATACTTCGAGCAGCTGATGGATGCTTTCAAGGAAGCCCGCGCCGATCACATCGCAGTGTACGGTCCGGACAACCACATGCGCCTGACCGGCAAGCACGAGACCGCTTCGATCGACACCTTCAGCTGGGGAATTGCCGACCGCGGTGCCTCGATCCGCGTTCCGCATTCCTTCGTGAACAACAGCTACAAGGGCTATCTGGAAGACCGTCGTCCGAACTCCCAGGGCGACCCCTACCAGATCGCGTCGCAGGTCCTGAAGACGATCGCGATGGTTCCGACCGGCGCGAAAGCTGCGGCCTAAGACGTTCGAACAAGTTACCCCGGGGCAGGGGCTGACGTGATGATCCGCCGGAGCGATCGCTTCGGCGGATCATTCGTTTGAGACCGAGCTCGAGCGAAGGGTGAGTTTTCAACCTGGGTTGCGTCGGCTGCGGACGAGCTTGCATTCTTCCTGCCGGGCACGCACCTTCCCGATCATGAAAAACGCGCTTGCAGCCCTCTGTCTTGCGATCCCTGCTGTCGTCGCCTTGTCGCACGGGGCGCATGCCCAGTCGGCCGACCTCGTTCTGTGTGATCGCATTGCCGCCGATCCCTCCGATCCGGATAAGCCGGCCGATGTGAAAGGTGTCAGCGAGATCGCGGCGGCCGACATTGCGACCGCCATCAGGTTCTGCAAGCAGGCGTCCGGCGGTTCGCGGCGCGCGCTGTACCAGCTCGGCCGCGCCTACGCGGCCAACAAGCAGGGGACGGAGGCGCTTGCGGCGTGGCGGAAGGCGGTCGACAAGGGCTCGACGGCTGCGATGGTCGAGCTCGGCATCCTCTATGCGACCGGCAGCGGTGTCGCAAAGGACGAGGCACAGGCCCGCAGGCTGCTCGAGCGCGCCGCGGAATCGGGCAATCCGCGCGGCGTCAGCAATCTCGCCGCGCTCGGTGGCGGGGCTGGAGCCGCCGATCCGGCGCGCGCGCGATCGCTCCTTGCCAAGGCCGCCGAGACCAACGCCGAGGCGCAGTATCAGCTGGGCCTGATGTTGGCCGACGGCAAGGGCGGCACGCAGGACGATGCCGCAGCACGCGCGATGTTCGAGAAAGCGGCTGCACAGAATCACCCCGGTGCACTGGAGCGGATGGGCGCCTTTGCCGAGCAGGGCCGTGGCGGCGCCAGGGATCGCGATATCGCCAAGACCTATTATCAGCGTGCGGCCGACGTCGGCGACGAGGATGCGAAGAAGGCGCTGAAGCGGCTGGAATGCCCTTACGTGCTCAAGGACAAGCGCGGCAACCTGGTCAGCAATCTCTGCTTCTGACGGACGCGCGGCAACGACCGCATGCAGCGACCGCCCCGCATTGTCTTGATCAATCGCAAGTCCGCCATCGTCCGGCGGCGGTAAGTCTGACAAGAAGCTGCAATGTTTTGGATCCGGGAAGCGGAGTGGGCGAATGACGTATCGCAAGTGGGTGGTTGGTCTGCTGCTGGCCTGCTCGGCGGTGTCGCTGGCGACAGCGCAATCGCTGAGCACGCGGTCCAATGGAGACCAGTATCTGCCGCGGCTCGGCGACATCATGAACCTCATTCAGGTCCGCCATGCGAAGCTCTGGTTCGCCGGGCAGGCCAAGAACTGGGATCTGGCGGCCTACGAGCTGGTGCAGCTGCGGCAGAGCCTGGCCGACGCCGCGATCTTCTATTCGGGCCTTCCGGTGGACAATGTGACCACCCTGGCCCAGCCGATACAGTCGATTTCCGATGCGATCGCCGCCAAGGATGGCAAACGCTTCGCCTCGGCCGTGACCGAGCTGACGTCGGGATGCAATGCGTGCCATGGCTCGATGGACCGCGGCTACGTTGCCATGCGCATCCCGACCGAAAAGCCGTTCGGCAACCAGGATTTCCGGCCTCAGGGGCGCTGATTTCCCACCCGGGCGGCGGGCCGGTATCGCACCGCAAAATGCGCCTTCCACCGGGGCCGTGCATGGACTAAGAGCGGCGGCAACATCTCCATGTCCTGAGCCCTCATGATCCGCCTCGATAACGTCAGCAAGCAAGTCGGTCACCAGATTCTCTTCATCGAAGCCTCCGCAGCCCTGCAAAGAGGGGAGAAGATCGGACTGGTCGGCCCCAATGGGGCCGGTAAGTCGACGCTGTTCCGGATGATCTCGGGCCGGGAACAGCCGGACGAGGGACAGGTCTCGACCGATCGCGGCATTTCCATCGGCTATTTCAACCAGGATGTCGGTGAGATGTCCGGCCGCAGCGCCGTGGCGGAGGTCATGGATGGTGCCGGGCCGGTGTCGGCAGTCGCCGCGGAGCTCAAGGAGCTCGAGGTGGCCATGGCCGATCCGGACCGGGCCGACGAGATGGACGAGATCATCGCGCGCTACGGCGAAGTGCTGGCGCGTTTCGAGGAGCTCGATGGCTACGCGCTGGACAGCCGTGCCCGCGAGGCGCTGGCCGGTCTCGGTTTCTCCGAAGAGATGATGGATAACGACGTCGGCCTGTTGTCCGGCGGCTGGAAGATGCGCGTCGCCTTGGCGCGCATTCTGCTGATGCGTCCGGACGTCATGCTGCTCGACGAACCGAGCAACCATCTCGATCTCGAAAGCCTGATCTGGCTGGAGCATTTCCTGAAAGGTTTCGAGGGCGCGCTGCTGATGACCTCGCATGACCGCGAGTTCATCAACCGCATCATCGACAAGGTGATCGAGATCGATGGCGGCCAGCTGACGACCTATTCCGGCGACTACGAATTCTACGAGCAGCAGCGCGCGCTGAACGAGAAGCAGCAGCAGGCGCAGTACGAGCGCCAGCAGGCGATGCTCGCCAAGGAGATCAAGTTCATCGAGCGCTTCAAGGCGCGGGCGTCGCATGCCGCACAGGTGCAGAGCCGGGTCAAGAAGCTCGACAAGATCGAGCGGGTCGAGCCGCCGAAGCGGCGCCAGACCGTGGCGTTCGAGTTTCAGCCGGCGCCGCGCTCCGGCGAGGACGTGGTTGCCTTGAAGAACGTATCCAAGACCTATGGCAGCCGCCGCATCTACGACGGGCTGGATTTCATGATCCGGCGCAGGGAGCGCTGGTGCGTGATGGGCGTCAACGGCGCCGGAAAATCGACGCTGCTGAAGCTCGTGGCCGGCACGGCGGAGCCCGACCAGGGGGCGGTGACGGTCGGCGGCAGCGTCAAGATGGGCTATTTCGCGCAGCATGCGATGGACCTGCTCGACGGTGACGATACGGTGTTCGAATCGCTGGAGCATTCGTTCCCGCAGGCAGGGCAGGGCTCCTTGCGCGCGCTGGCCGGCTGCTTCGGCTTCTCCGGCGACGATGTCGAGAAACGATGCCGGGTGCTGTCGGGCGGGGAGAAGGCGCGGCTGGTGATGGCCAAGATGCTCTACGATCCGCCGAACTTCCTGGTGCTGGACGAGCCGACCAACCACCTCGACATGGCCACCAAGGAAATGCTCATCACCGCCTTGTCGAGCTTCGAGGGCACCATGCTGTTCGTGTCGCACGATCGTCATTTCCTCGCCGCGCTCTCCAACCGTCTGCTCGAGCTGACGCCCGACGGCATCCACCAGTATGGCGGCGGCTACACCGAATACGTTGCCCGCAGTGGTCACGAGGCGCCCGGGCTGCGAAGCTGACCGCACCACGCTCGGTATCGTCGCGGCTCGGCGAGCGGTCGGCTCGATCGTCCAGCCAATAGCATCCGGGCCCCGCCACACTTGGCGGCGGAGCTTCCGATGTCGTCAGAACGCCGTGGGCTGCGTCAGGTGCCGGCCTCGCATTTCTTCATGAAGCTGCTCTTGGCCGCGCCTGCGAGCTTCTTGCCGTCGGAGCCGACCGCTTTGACTTCGCAGGACTCGGCCATGCACTTCTTCATGAACGAGGTCTTGGCGGCGCCGGCCAGCGCCTTGCCGTCCTTGCCGACAGCCTTGGTGTCGCAGCTGTCTTGCGCGAAGGCGGAGCCGGCGGCGAAGGTCGCCAGCGCGGCAATCAGAAAAAACTTCTTCATCAGCGTGTCTCCTTGGGACGAACAATGTGGCGGATGGGAGCCCCAAATCTGGGCGCGATCAAGTTTCGTCTGGCGCTGTCACCCGAAATCGCGGCACGTCGGCAGGACTGTTTGATCGCCAGGTCGCCCGCTTGCATCCGTGGCGGTAACGGTGTGCTCATCGGATATCGCGTTGCAGAAACGCCGTCGTCGCGGGATCCCGTTCGCCCCTGCAATAGCGATCGAGCGCGTCCGCGAAGCTCGACGAAGGCGAGACCGCGTCGAACAGCGTCATGCACGAGCGGAATTTGACGTCGTCCGGCGAGCCGAGGATCTCGCGCAGCGATTTGTCCTTCACGGCGAGCACCAGGCGGGTGCATTCGAGAAGGCGCGGGCCGAGCACGGGATGGGCGAGATAGGCTTCAGCCTCTGCGCGGGAGCGGATGGCGTAGCGCTGGGCCATGGCCGAGCTGCCGAGTCCTTCGGCCTGGGGAAAGATGAACCACATCCAGTGGCTTTGCTTGCGTCCGGCCGCAAGTTCGGCGGTCACGCGCGAATAAATCGAATTCTGTGCGTCCACAAACCGGCTGAGATCGTCACAATCCGTCTCCATGCTTCCTCCAACCATTTGGACAGGAACAATAATTCCGTCTCGACGGCGATGCCGGCCGGCCTGCCGCAGTGTGGCGGCCGGCTCGGCCCGCATCAATCCGGGCTGGCCTTTGTCTAGATTATGCCGCACTCTTGCCATCCTATGTCATGACGGGTCGAATCGTACCCCTTGGGGTCGGACGCCTTCCGCAGGCGGTTCGAAAAAGGGGGTATATCGGGGACGTGATGGCTTCCAGTGAAGCAAGCGTAGAAGTGCTG
>JBARNF010000871.1:0-1645 GCA_049802835.1 Bradyrhizobium sp. | reverse complement strand
CGACTCGCTCAATATGCCGCCGCCGCAGCCGATATCGGCGATGCGCACGCCCTCGAGCGGTCGGTCCGCCGGCGCGTTGAGCGCGCTGGCGTCATGTCGGATGAGCCGGCGCACGTGATCGCGGATATAGGCGACTCGAATGGGATTGATGTCGTGGAGAATTCCCATCTTGCCGTTCTTGTCACACCAGAGCTCGGCCAGGCGGTTGAAACGCGCGACGTCTTCGGGATCGACGCTGGCGGAGTGGGGAGCGGACTGTTGGGGCAAGAGGAACCTCGAGAAGATGTGGAGAATTTTGCGCAAGCTCCTCACCCTGAAGAGTTCGCAAAGCGCGCGCCTCGAAGGACGAGAAGCTTGCGCATGATTCCCTTGGCGGAGCGCTGCCGTTGACAGGTCCGCCGACGCGGACACATATAGCGCCGCTTCCCGCGAGACGCGAGCGTCTCGCCCATTTTCGGTCTCCATGTCACGCCTGGTTATGAAATTCGGCGGCACCTCCGTCGCCACCGTCGAACGCATCCACAATGTCGCGCGCCATGTGAAGCGCGAGGTGGATGCTGGGCGTGAGGTCGCTGTGGTGGTCTCGGCGATGGCCGGCAAGACCAATGAGCTTGTCGCCTGGTGCAAGGAGGCGGCGCCGCTTTGCGATCGGCGCGAATATGACGCCGTCGTCGCCTCGGGAGAACAGGTGACGGCCGGGCTTCTCGCGATGGCGTTGCAGAAGGCGGGGGTGCCCGCGCGCTCCTGGCTCGGCTGGCAGGCGCCGATCTACACCAACTGCACGCATGGCGCGGCGCGGATCGAATCGATCGACGGCTCGGGCATCATCCAGGGCTTCAGCCGCGGGGAAGTCGCCGTCGTCGCGGGCTTTCAGGGCGTGCACCGTGAAACCGGGCGGATCACGACGCTCGGACGTGGCGGCTCGGACACAAGCGCCGTCGCCATCGCGGCGGCGATCAAGGCTAACCGCTGCGACATCTATACGGACGTTGACGGCGTTTACACCACCGATCCGCGCGTCGTGCCGAAGGCGCGGCGCATGGACAAGATCGCTTTTGAAGAGATGCTGGAAATGGCGTCGCTGGGCGCGAAGGTCCTGCAGGTGCGCTCGGTCGAGGTCGCCATGGTGCACGGCGTGCCGACCTATGTGCGCTCGTCCTTCGACGATCCGGAAAATCCGGGGCAGGGGACGTTAATCTGCAACGAGGAGGACATTGTGGAAGCGCAAGTCGTCACAGGCATCGCGTTCTCGCGCGACGAAGCGCAGATCACGCTTCGCGGCGTCGCCGACAAGCCGGGCGTCGCGGCCGCGGTGTTCATGCCCTTGGCCGAGGCCGGAATCAACGTCGACATGATTGTGCAGGTCGTCTCCGAGGAGGGCATGACCGACATGACCTTCACCGTAGGAACCGCTGATTACGAGCGCGCCTTTGCGATCATCGAGAAGGTCAAGGATGCGATCGGCTTCGCGAGCATAACGGGCGAAAAAGACGTCGCCAAGATTTCCGCGATCGGAATTGGCATGCGCAGCCACGCCGGCGTCGCGGCCGAGGCGTTTCGCGCCCTGTCGCAGAAGGGCGTCAATATTCGCGCCATCACCACGTCGGAGATCAAGTTTTCCGTGTTGATCGACGAGGCCTATACG
>JBARNF010000870.1:0-2665 GCA_049802835.1 Bradyrhizobium sp. | reverse complement strand
CCGCAAGATCGTGCTCGCGACCGGGCAGGAGGGCATGGGCGGCTGGAGCATTCCGGAGCCGCTGCGTCATCTACAGCCGTCCCGCTGCGTGCATGCGGGCGCCGAGATCGACTTCGCCGCCTTGCGCGGCCGCCGCGTCGCCGTGATCGGCGCCGGCGCCTCGGCCTTCGACAATGCGGCGGTGGCGCTCGAAGCAGGTGCTGCGCGCGTGGATCTCTTGTGCCGCCGCGCCGAGATCCAGCTGATCCAGCCCTATCGCTGGCTGACGTTCCGCGGTTTCCTGCGGCATTTCTCCGAGCTCGACGATGCCTGGCGCTGGCGCTTCATGCGCGCGGTCCTCGAATTGCGCGAGGGCTTTCCGCAGCACACCTATGATCGCTGCGCGCGTCACTCCGCATTCCACCTGCACGAGGGTGCGCCTGTCGTGGCCGCGTGCGAAACCGCTGATGGCGTCGTGCTGCGGACGGCGCAAGGCGAGATCACCGTCGACGTCGTGATCAGCGCGACCGGCATCACCATGGATTTCGCGCAGCGTCCCGAACTGAAGCGCCTCGCCGCCAACATCGCGCGCTGGTCCGACCGCTACACGCCTGATGAGAGCGAGCGCAACGAGCGGCTCGGCGCATTCCCTTACCTTGCCGACGACTACGCGCTGTGTGAGCGCAGCAACGGCGAGACGCCGTGGATCGGCGACATCCACGTGTTCGCGATTGCGTCCACGATGAGCTTCGGCGCATCGGGGTCCTCGATCAACGCGATGACCACCGCGATCCCCAAGCTGGTGCATGGCCTGACGCGCGGATTGTTCAAGGCCGATATCGACAAGCATTGGGCGGCGTTCCAGGCCTATGACGTGAAGCAGGCCGAGGTGCGCCGTGACGCCGCAGGCGAGCGCGCATGAGCGATCGATGGCGCGAGCAGGCGCCGATTGCGCTGCGCCATTCAGGATTGTCTCGTCATTTCGCGTGGCACGTGATTTGCTGCTGCGTTGGCGTCGCCGGTGACCGCTGGCAGGGTGTTTAGTCCCGGAATTTGAGGCTACCGAAGGAACAGGGGCGATGAGTTTCGAAATGTCCAAACGTTCGTTGGTCGCGGCCACCGCAGTGCTGGCGCTGACGTTGGCGGCGCCGGCCGCGCATGCGCAGAGCCGCGCCGAGACCCTGCGCTACGTCACCGGCGCCACCGTCAACACGCTCGATCCGAACATTCCGGGCTCGACCCGCGAAGCCTTTGCGCTGTCGATGTCGAGCTACGACCGGCTGGTGTCGTTCGGCCGCAAGCAGCTCAATGGTAAGTGGGTGTTCGATCTCGATACGATCACCGGCGAGCTCGCCGAATCCTATCAGGTCAGCCCGGACGGCCTGACGATCACCTTCAAGCTGCGGCCCGACGCCAAGTTCCAGGACGGTTCGCCGGTCACGGCCGATGACGTCAAATGGTCGCTCGACCGCTGCGTCAGCGCGCCGATTCTCGGCAAGGCGCAGCTGCTGACGGGCTCGCTGACATCGCCGGATCAGTTCAAGGTGGTTGATCCCCTGACGTTCGAGGTCACTTTGCCGAAGCCGGACAAGCTGGCGCTGCCGAACCTCGCGACCGTCTATCCGATCATCATCAACTCCAAGCTCGCCAAGTTGCATGCGACCACCGAGGATCCGTGGGCGCTGAACTGGACCAAGGAGAACGCGGCCGGCAGCGGCGCCTACATCGTCGAGACCTTCAAGCCGGGCGAGCAGGTCATCGCCAAGCGCAACGAGGCCTGGAATCGCGGCACGCCGGACAAGTCGGCGGCGTTCAAGCGCCTGATCATCCAATCAGTGCCGGAGCCTGCGACGCGCGCCAATCTCGTCGAGCGCGGCGATGCCGATCTGGTCATCGACCTGCAGGCCAGCGACGTGCAGTCGCTCGAAGGCAAGGCCAAGCTGAAGGTGATCTCGACGGCGCAATACAATGCCGTGACCTTCATCTCGATGAACAACACCATCCCGCCGTTCGACAACGTCAACGTCCGCCGCGCCATCGCCTATGCGCTGCCCTATGACGACATGTTCAAGGCGGCCTTGTTCGGCCGCGGCGCGCCGCTGTATGGCGCGACCTGGGCCGACGGCAAGCCGCCGAGCGGCGGCTATCCGATCTCGCAGCCGATCAAGCTCGACCTGGAGAAGGCCAAGGCGTACCTGAAGGACGCCGGCATGCCCGATGGCTTCTCGACCACCTTCAGCTTCAACGTCGGCCAGGCCGCGACCGCCGAGCCGATGGCCGCTCTGGTCAAGGAATCTCTCGCCAAGATCGGCATCAAGGTCGACATCCAGAAGCTGCCGGATGCGCAGATGTCGACGTCGATCAACGAGAAGAAGCTGCCGTTCTTCATCGAAGGCATCGTCGCCTGGCTGCCCTCGACCGACTACTTCTACCGCAACTTCTACACCGGCAAGCAGCGCTGGAACTACTCCTCGACCGACAATGCCGAGCTGGAGAAGGTCGCACAGGCGGCGCGCTTCGAGGCCGACAAGGCGAAATACGAGGAGGAGGGCAAGGAGCTCAACGCCATCCATTTCGACCAGATGTTCCAGATTCCGATCTGGCAGGCGGCGCAGGATGCGGTGATGCAGCCCACCGTGGACGGCTATGTCTACCAGTTCACGCGACAGGTCGATTATCGTAATCT
>JBARNF010000869.1:0-3065 GCA_049802835.1 Bradyrhizobium sp. | reverse complement strand
GTTCGCCAGCCGCCAGCGACTGCATGCGGTCGGTCATGCTGCGGATCGGGCCCGAGACGCTGGCGCCGATCAACCAGGCCAGCACCGCACCGAGCACCACCGCGCCCGCCGCCGTCACGATGACGGTCCGTTTCGTCTCCTCCACTGCAACGCCGGTCTTCGCGGCCTGCTCGGCACGGGCAGCCCCGAGCTGCTGGTTGATGCGGCCAACCTGGACGTCGATCGCGGCGCTGGCCTTGGCGAGCTCGCCCTGCTTGGCGCGCAGGTCAGCGGCGACCTTGATTACGTCTTCGAGCGCGGCAGCATCAGCCGTGAGCGCCTCCTTCAGCGCAGCGACCAGCGCCTTCAGCTTGGGCTCATCGACACCGGCCATCTCGGCTTCGGTATCGGCGACGGCGAGCCTCGCATAGACGAAGCTGAGTCTGGCATCGTCGGCATCGCCCATCGACAGCGCGTTGGTATATCGCATCACTGCGATGCGGACTGCGTCGACGACGCTGGCGAGCCGCAACGGATTGAGCAGCGGCTCGGCACCGCCGCGATTGGCCAGGACGACCTGGATGCCGCCAACATTGATTCCGGCGACGGCGCCCAGTGCATCGGTCTTCCCGGTCGCCGCGCGCAGCCGGTCCACGGCATCGGCGGCTGCGGCGAACGAGGCGCGGTAGGTCGCGAGCGCGCTGCGTACGGAGCCTACGCCTTCAGCCATGACCTTCAGCCTGCCGGATTGCTTCTCGACCTGATCGGCAAGTTCGCCGACGCCGTCGATCGCCTTGCCGGCCGCATCCTTGTCACCGACGCTCCAGGTGCGGATGAACTTCTCCACCGCACCATTGGCGCCGAGCAACGCGGCACGCACCTGCGCCATGCCGGCATCACCCGCCGCGCTGGCGACGAGGTCGTCAACGGTGCCGCCGATGTGCCCGACCTGGCTGATGGCGAAGCCGCCGAGCAGCACGAGGAAGCTCAGGATCAACGCGAAGCCGCCGAATATCCGCGGGCGGACACCGATCCACGACATCAACGAAGAGAATTGCATGGGGGATTGCCTGGCAGTTTTACGGAGTGGACCTGATAGTGGCAAGCAGCTCCTTGCCGAACCGCTTCTCGAATTCGGGATCGAGCGGCTTGACCGCGTCGACGAACGTCTTGCGGTCGAAGGATTCGATGACCTCCATGCCGCCTTTGCGCAGATCGTCGAGTTTCTGTGAATCGAGCTGGGCCTGCCAGGTGACCTCTGCAGCCGCCTTGGCGGCCGCGATCAGCGCTTCGCGGTCACTCGCATCGAGATGCTCGAACATCGCGCGGTTGGCGACGAAGGCGATCGGCGCGAAGAAATGTCCGGTGAGCGTCAGATATTTCTGAACCTCTTCGAAGCGATTGGCCGCGATGGTCGCGACGGGATTCTCCTGGCCGTCGAGACGCCCGTCCTTGAGCGCGGCATAGACCAATGGAAAATCCATCGGCATCACATCCGCGCCCAGGGCCTTGAAGGTCATCTGGTAGACGGGGTTCGGAATCACGCGGATCTTGAGGCCCTTGACGTCGTCCACGGTGCGGACGGGCCGCTTCGAATTGGTGAGGTTGCGAAAGCCCTGCTTGCCGAGCGCCAGCAGCACCAGGCCCTTGTCGGCGAATTTGGCGCCGATCGCAGCGGCGACCGGCCCTTGCGCCACCGCCTTGGCGTGCGCGGTGTCACGGAACAGGAAGGGAATGTCGAAGACGCCGAGCTCCGGGACGACTGCGCTGGCGATGCCGCCGGACACCACGGCGACGTCGACGGCACCGGTCCGGGCCGCAGCCAGCACCGCCGCTTCGCTGCCGAACGCGTTGCCACCGCGCTCGTCGACGATGAGCCGCTTGCCGGCCAGCGCCTGCAGCTTCACGCGGAACTCGTCGGACCCGACCTGCTGCGGGTTCTGGGTCTGCGAATTGAAGACCAGCGACACCATTCGGGGCGACGCTACTGCCGGCCAAGGTCCGACCAGCAATGCGGCAACAAATGCCGCGAGGCAAAATTCCCAGACCTGTCTACGCATGAGGCACCGACTCCGTGACCGAGGATGCCGACGCTAACGAAGAAGTATGGTTAAGGTCTTAAGAGTGGAAGCCCCATCAAGTTCAACCCGCCGGCCCGGTGCCGGAAGCCGCGGCGCCCTCGCACGGCCCGGAACGCCGCGGATATCCGGCCGGCCGGAGCCTGCCCAGTCTCGCCCGCTCCACTCCTCCATGCAACTAAGCCGCCGTCGGCGACCGACGCATCGCCCCCGACAGCAGGATTCGCTTTCCCGCGATGGACGGAACCGTGGCGAGAAGCGCATTCGCGACGTCGGTCGCGGCAATGGGCTTGTAGTTCGACGGGATCAGGAACCCGATGATCCCGTTCAGCACGTTGCCCCATTCCTCGCCGGGCCGGCTCGGCTGCCCCAGCTCCGCGCGCGCACCCACGAGCAGCGACGGCCGCACGATGACCAAGCCCTCGAACGGGAGCGCGGTCAGCTCATCCTCGAGCTCGCCCTTCACACGGCTGTAGAAAATCCGCGACTTGGAATCGGCCCCCATGGCGCTGACCAGCCCGACACGCTTGGTGCCGCTCGCAAGCGCGGCCTTGGCGACGGCGAGGTTCGCATCATGATCGATGGCGCGGAAGGCGGCCTGGCTGCCGGCCACCTTGATGGTGGTTCCGAGCGCCAGATACAGCTCGTCTGCCGGCGGCAAAGGCGGCAGCGCCGCGAAGTCCACGACATGGGCCGTCAACTTCGGGGACGTATCCGGCGGCGCCCGCCGGCCGACGACGTGCACGTGGTCCACGGCCGGGTCGTCCAGCAGGCCGCGAAGAAGCTCCCTGCCGACGAGGCCGGTGGCCCCGGCGATGATCACGGTGCGGTTCGTCATGCTCGGTCCTCGCGCGCGGCCTGCCAAGCAAGGTAAGCATCACCGCGGAGATAGGAAAGACGGCAAGGCACGGCGCCGAATGCCATGACGCCGCGCAGGGGGCATGTCCTGCGCGGCGCCTGTTCGTCATGCAGCGACGCCTCAGACGCCCTTGCGCCGCTCCGCCGCCT
>JBARNF010000868.1:0-1775 GCA_049802835.1 Bradyrhizobium sp. | reverse complement strand
GTTCCAGACGAACGTTGGCGTTCCGAACACGCCGTTCCCGTAGGCTTCGACTGTGCGTTTCGTCAACGCGTCGCGGACGCTCGGATCGCCGGCTTGATCCAATATCGTCAGGTCGCCGCCGGCACGGCTCAGCGCGTCGCTCAAGACCGCGGGATGAGATATGTCCTTCTTTTCATGCCACAGCCCGTCGAAGATCGCGCTTCGGAACACCCGTTCCGTCTCTCCGGAAAGAAGGGATGCAACGCAAAGCGCTGGGATCTGGTTTGGCCGGGACGGCCACTTCCAAGATGGCTTGTAAGGCGCCCCATAGAACTCAGCCATGCGGCGAATGTCAGCCATGAGATAGGCCCGCTTTGGCGGTATGAGCGTGTCGACATACGGGGCCCAGGCCTCTCGGCCCATCTGCAGATTGAGGACGACGTCGATGAAGATCGGACGACCGATCCATTCAACGTCTTCCGCAAATCCAAGATTGCCGTTGCGAACGCGATGGTCGGCAAAGTAGGCGTAAGGCGATCTGAAATCGTAATAGGTTTCAATTCTCGCGACCATGATCGCTCTGCCTGTCCGCCATCAGATTCTCGTGGTGGGCCCAGCATACGTCGCGTTCCCTGCGCCAGCAACTGGCGCCCGACGTGAAGAACTATCAGCTCGCCGGCGCGACGCTTTCATCCAGAAATCCGATCACCACATCGAACGCCTGCCGCCGATTCCTTTCCATCAGGATCATGTGGGTGCCCTGCCCGATCTCGACCAGTCGCTTGTACGGTACGCTCGCCAGGCGCACGAACAGGTCGTGCGCCATGTCGAAACGGACATCGACGTCCCACTCCGCGGCGAGCACGAGAACCGGACAGGCGATCGCGCCGGGATCATAGAGCGGATTGCCTGCGGTCCAATGCACGCGCACGTCCTGCACCGCGCCGGACGGCGCGCGGATCGTGTCAGGGCGCGGCGAGTCCGGATCGGTCGCCAAGGTCGCCTTCTCCCAGGTCTCGAACCAGCCGTCAGGAATCAGGTCGTGTCGGGCATGCTCCGGTGCGGCGCCGCGCCATGCGGCCTCGAAGGCCCTCGGGCTGACGATCCGGTAGGCGCCGAGCGGCCCGCCGGCATCGATGCGGAGCGGATTCTTGGAAAGCCACAGCGGCGTCACCAGGATCAGCTTCTCGATCCGTCCGCCTGCCTCGCTCGCAAACGCGCCCGCAATGGTGGCGCCCCAGGACATGCCGAGCACGTTGACGCTGACAATGTCGCGATACCGGCAGATGAAATCGACAGCGGCACTGAAATCGTCGACGGCGGTCCGCGCAGTGACCAACGGAGAACCGTCCTCCGGCGCGCGCGACATCTCCGCCGGCCGGCTAGAGCCGCCATAGCCGCGCGCGTCGACCGACCAGACATCGTACCCGGCCTGCGCCAGAACGTCCATGAAGGACGCGCCGGCGACCGCGACGTCGAACAGGCTCGCGGCCGAGAAGGTGGCGCCGTGCATCATCACGAGCGTGCGATCGGCCGAGAAGCGTTGCAGATCGTGCCGGCGCTTGTTGATGAGATGAATCTTCACATCGGACTCGGGGCCGGCAATCAGCCGGCTCTCGGACACGATGCGCGGTGAGGACGAGACGTTTTTGATCATGGTCATGTCAGATCAAACGAAGTGCCACGCGAACCGATCGCCGTCGCGGCTGATGCGCCCCACCGAGGACTCGGCGAAGTGGGTGGTGAACACGAGCGAGCCGGTCTCCGCGGCGTGGTCCATCGCCCATCGGCGCGAG
>JBARNF010000867.1:0-1573 GCA_049802835.1 Bradyrhizobium sp. | reverse complement strand
GCCTCGAACTGGCCGGTGACGAGATAGAACGAGTTGTCGTCGCCGAGACCTGCGGCGGTGTGGCGGTCGAGCCCGCTCCAGGTCGCCTCGAATTTGTCGAACAGTGAGATGAAGAACTTGGCCCGCGCCAGGTGAACATCTGTGTAGGTGACGGTGACCGCGTTTTTCTTGACTGCGATCACCACGACATGGGCATCGGTGGTGCCGATGTCGTTCTGGATCACCAGGCGATCGCCTGCCCGGATCGCAGTTGCATCGAGCCCTGGATGGTTGAACTTGAGCGGCCGGGTCTCGCCAAGGCCGCGCATGAAGCTCGCGATCGGTGCACGGTCGGCGTCCTGGATGCCGAAGACATGAGCGCCCGCGATGACCGCCTCCGAATGGCTCGCAGCCAGACGGTTCAGCGCCTTGTGCAGGTCCATCACCAGCCGGTGCAGGCTGTCCGGCCCTTCATGATCCACGCCCGTGAGACGACCGATGCGGGCGATCTCGATCTCTGACGTGGCGTCGAGATGACCGGCGCTGCGGATCGAAGCCAGGCGCTTTTCGAACCGTTGGCCTTCGGCCGGATCGCCCGCGGTGACCGCGCCGATCATCGCGAGAATATCGCTCTCGATGCCCTTCAGCAGCGGCGCCAGTCCCGGTGCAACGACCTTGTCGTCGCCGGCAAGATGAGCTCCGCCGATCAGCGTGACCAGCGCGGCAGGCGCAAGTCCGGCGGCGCGGCTCTCCATCGTGAGATCCGGCACCTCGCTGCGCGGCTGCCTTGCATGTTGTGCCGCCGCCTGCAGCGCGCTGAGGCGGAGCTTGATGCGATCGTTCGCAGCCAAGCCCTCTGCGACGAGGTGCGGCAACAGGATGTCGGATTGTCCGAGCTCTTTGACGATGTCTGTCTTCATGGGCTCATGTCGCAGTTTGATGAAGCGCTTCGTAGCAGCGATCGACCGCACCGGACTTGCGCTGGATCATTCATGAAACCGTCACATGACGGATCGAACGATCGGCACAGGTGGGCCGCGTCATGAGGCTGCATCGTTCGTCAGAACGTCGTCCTGGTGCGTAGTCCGAGCACGATGGCATCGGGAATTCGTCTGATCTGCGTGGAAGCCGCCTACAAGCAGACCCCGGAGCTGGCCCGCGAAGCGGCTGGCGGCCGGGTCAACCGCGCCATCCGCGCACTCCAGCTCGAAACCGAACTCCGCACCGATCCGAGCCGCCGCGCCGACCGCCTTGTGGAACGCTGGCAGAAGCTCGACGACACCAGCCACCGTCAGTATCAGGCCGGCGATATGTCAGACTACAAGACCACGCGCTCGGCGATGGGCGACAGGCGGACTGCCCGGGGCCGCGGTCGCCGGACGAGCCGACATCATGCGCGTCTTCGGCACCGGGATTCGTCACGGCGACGCCCGGTCCGTCGTGCCCCATACCGGCACCTTCAACGCCTCGGCCACATCGGCAGCCGCCGCTGTCGCGACCCTGGACAAGGTCGCGGACGGCGCGCCGCAGGCGGCCGCCGACCGGGCAGCCGGACGCCTCGTCGATGGCATCAATCGCTGTGCTGCGGCGCATG
>JBARNF010000866.1:0-6061 GCA_049802835.1 Bradyrhizobium sp. | reverse complement strand
AGCACCACCAGCCGCGTCGCCATGCGCGTCAGCTCGTCATGAACCGAGCCCTGAACCGCCTGCACGGCCTGCTGCACCTCGCGCAACGCGTCGCGCTGGGTCTCTGCCTTGAGGATCCTGAACTCGGCTTCGACCGACGTCAGGCGGTGATTGACCGCGCGGATCGCCTCCGCGATCTCCTTCTGGCCTTCCTGCAGCGCGCGCACGTGATCAACCAGCCGCAGATGGTCGGTGAGCTCTTCCACGGTCTTGCCGATGCTGCTGCGGCCCCACATTACTTCACCGACCTCAGCAGGGTCCTGATCGTCGCCAGATGATCGTCGGGCGATCCGAGCCGCGCCGAGATGGCGCTCATCAGATCCTTGCGCAGCTCCGACAGATCGTCCTCCTGCGCCGGCCGATCGGCCGGCTCGTCGTAGGAGCTCCGCCGCGGCTCCGCCTCGACATGGCGCGGCTCGATGTCGAAATGCGGCGGTCGCTCGTAGATCGGAATATGCGGCGCGTGGCGCGCCGTCGTCACCCGCGCCAGGCTCGGGAAGCGCGCCGGCGTCGCCAGCGGCCGTTCGATCGATTCGATCAGCGCCGCCATCGCGACGTCCATGTTGTTGTCGTCCGGTTCCTCTTCGACGAAATCGGAGGTGCGCCGGCGGGCCGCGGCTGCGCTCGTGAGCGATGCAGGTGTGAGCGAGATTGCGCGGTCACGGAGTCGCTCGACGACCCGGCGAAATCGCTCGCCGAGACCGGGCTTCTCCCTGGCTGGTGTTCGCATCAACATCTCACTCTCCAGCGGAACAGCTTAGGCGAGCAGGGAAAACCTTAGCAAGAGGCAGTTGTTGTGCTGCCACAGGATGTCCAGCGGTAACGAGAGCGGAGCGGGCCCCGTGCGCTGTTCCAGCGGACGCGCAGCGGCCTGGACTGCACAGTGCGTATCAGCGTGCACAGGGGAAGGCGTCAAGCGGAATGGTTCGCAACACTGCGGATGCTGCGAAGCGCGACTGCTCCGCATGCGGAGGTACGGAACAACCGGATGTGCCGGTCGTTCGGACCATTGCTGCATTCCCAACCTCCCGAGGCTCACTCATGTATCACCACGTCAAGAAGCTGATGTTCACCGTTCGTGTCGACGAGCCCGATCCGCGTTTCGGCAACATGCTGCTGGAGCAGTTCGGCGGCGCCAATGGCGAGCTCGCCGCGGCCATGCAGTACTCGATCCAGGGTCTCAACTGCGAGGATCCCGATCGCAAGGACCTGCTGATGGACATCGGCACCGAGGAGCTGAGCCATCTCGAAGTGGTCGGCACGCTTGCGCGGCTGCATCTGAAGCCGTCGAAGTTCGATCGCGAAGCCGCCGAGGCCGATCCGTTGATCGCGATTGCCGGCGGCGGCGGCGTCAATCTGTTCAACTCGCAGGGCAATGCCTGGACCGCCGACTATCTGAAGATCACCGGCGAGCTCGACGTCGACCTGCGCAGCAACATCGCCGCCGAGGCGCGCGCCAAGATCGTCTACGAGCGGCTGATCAATTTCACCGACGATGCCGGCACCAAGGATGCGCTGCAGTTCCTGATGACGCGCGAGATCACGCACATGAAGGCGTTCGCGCTGGCGCTGGAGAGCATGGGCAAGCCGGCCTTCAGCATCGGCCGCATCGCGCCGACGCCGGGCCTGGTCGATCAGTTCTTCAACGATTCCACCGGCTCCGGCGATCACGGCGAGATCGACACCCGCGGGCCCTGGAACGAGGGCGGTGACTGGGTGTTCACGGAGTCGCCGGCGATCCAGGCCACCGAGCCCGGCGCTGCGTCTGCGATCGTGACCGAGAGCTCGCCGCCGGCCGATGAAGCGGGCCTGAGCGATCTCCTGTTCGAGGAGCTGCGCGACATCCTGCACGCCGAGAAGCAGCTCACCAAGGCGCTGCCGGCGATGGCGGAGGCTGCGCGGTTCGATCAGCTGCGCGAATTGTTCGAGCAGCATCTGGTCGAGACCGAGGCGCAGATCGAGCGCATCAACGAGTGCTTCGAGCTGCTCGGCAAGACCCCGCGGGCAAAGCCCTGCAAGGGCATGATGGGCCTCATCGAGGAAGGCCAGGAGATCATGACCCAAGGCGAGGACAAGGAGGATGCCGCCGCGGATCTCGCGCTGATCGGTGCCGCGCAGCGCGTCGAGCACTATGAGATGTCGGGCTACACGACCGCGCGCAATCTCGCCCAGCAGCTCCGCCACAGCGCCGTCGTCGCGCTGCTGTCGAAATCCTTGGCCGAGGAGGAAAACGCCGACCAGCTCCTCAACCAGGTCGCGCGCTCGCTGATGTCCGTCGCCAAGATGCCGGCCGCCATCGAGCAGGGGTGAAGGGACATCCCCCGTGAAACCTTGGGCACACTGCTACCCTCCCCTGGAGGGGGAGGGTCGATCGCACGCGAAGCGGGCGAGCGGGGTGGGGTGACCTCTCCACGCACGCCGGTGCCAGACGAGAGATCACCCCACCCCGCTTCACGCGTCGCTGCGCTCCTCGTGAGACGACCCTCCCCCTCCAGGGGAGGGTGGTCCAGCGTGTGTGGCGCTGCTAACCGCGTGGCGCCGCTCCTGCCGTCCACCTTAGGGCGACGACATCAACCCGTCCGACACGGCTATCTACTCCGTATAGCTCCGCCGCTCCGCTCTGCGGAAATGCGTGACCGTCAGGCAGCGCCGCGCCCGGCTGATCTGGGCGTCGGTGGCGCCGCGGCTGCGCGCATACGTCTCGGCGACCTCGGCGGTATATTTCTCCACGTAGTAGCGAACCTCCGAGCAGGACATCCGCTCTGCCGGCCCCGACTCGCTCGCCGCCTGCAGCGGCGAACTCATCGCCAGCACCAGCATCCCCGCGCCGATCACGCTTCGCAACATCGACTGTCTCCCCGCCAACGAACCCGTCTGCCAACAGCCCTGAATCGCCGGGACGGCGCAAATTAACATTGCAGGCCCGCGCGACATCTCGATCGCACTGTTGCTCCACGGTGTCACCAGGCCGTCATCGTCGATGCCTCGTTTGCGGCCGCGGCCGGGCGGAGCGTCGTGGCGCCTGCCGTGCTCCGCGAGCTACCAATCCGGTTCCTATGCCGGAACCGGCGGTGAGATTTCATGAGGCCCGCACTCTGCTGCGCGTGCCTCTCTCGGTCACCGGTGCCGCAGCTCGCGTGCCGAGGCGTCCGGTCGCGTGGAATGACGGCTCAGGCCTTCACGCCCTGGCTCGACGCGCTTGCGCTGCTGCTCGGTGCGGTGTTGGTCGCGCCTTGCGCGTTGTAGGTCTGGGCGCCCTTGCTGCTGCCGTCCGAGGCGGCGGCGGTCTTGGTCACCTCGGACGAGCCGTCGGAATAGGTGATGGTCGTGGTGGTGACGCCGTCGAGCGTGATCGAGACCTCGCTCACCACGGTCTTGCTCGACGACGAGCTGCCGCCGGAGGAGCTCTCCGACGTGCTGCCGGCCGAGCTCGTGGCCGACGACGACGAGGTCTGTGAGGTCGATGAGGTGGATTGCGTGGCCGTGGTGGCCTGGGAGGAGGCGGCGGCGACGGGCGTATTGACGGAGCTGATCGACATTGGGAGTCTCACGTTACGAAGCTATGGAGCGCCGCGCGCGGGGGCGCTCGGCTCGCTTCTTCAACGCAGAGGCCGGTCGGAGCTGGCGTCACGAATTGCGTCTGAGTATGTCCGGGCGCCGCTGCCTTAACGGGAGGTTAAGGCCCCGCGGCGTGAGCCTGCCGCCGGACTCGTGTCTCGGCGCCACAGCCGTGCGAGTTGCTGTCCACGCTCTCTCCATACGTCATTCCAGACGTCATTCCGGGGCATTCGCGCGCAAAATGGCGCAGCCATCTTAGAGCCGCGCGAATGAGCCCGGAATCCATAACCCCAAGCGGGATTGGCCGCGCGACACTCGCCGCACGGGTCTCTTCGTCACCAACATCGTGGCTATGGAGTCCGGGCTCGCATATCGGCGCCGCAGCTTCTCTGTTGAACGCCTCGCGCGCCCGGAATGGCGGCCCCTTCGGGGACCCGACTATTTGCCGAGGATCTTTTCCGCGGCGGTGACGATGCTGACCGTCGGGTGCTCGGCGCAGTACTTGCCGAACTTCTTGGCATTCTCGACGAACACCTCGGTGTCGAAGATGGCCTCGTCCTGATCGCCCTTGTACCAGCCGTCGAGCCAGATCAGCACCATCTTGATGCCGTCATCGCCGCTTTCGACGAACTGTTTGCAGCTCATGGTCGAGAGATCGAGAACGACAGCCGACGCCGGCGCGGATGACAGCATCAAGGCAGCGGCAAACAGCGTCGCAACGACAGATTTCATATGCTTTCTCCGAATGATTTTGATGGAAAACAACGAACTATGCAGAGCCTTCCCGATGCCTTCGCGAAATGAGAGCGAACTGCGTGACCATGGTCGCGCTGGAACCGGGTGAGATAGAACTGGCTGGATCGACTGCAGATGTCAAGGACAGCGGCGGCGAGCCGCGCGACAACCGGCGGTATGCGAGACAAATCCTGCAGGCGTCAGAACCACCAAAGCGGGCCGCCGCCGCGTGCTCCAGGTCGCCTTCGCCGCAGACGAGCTGCCGGGCTCGCTGGAGCGGCTGGGCGGGTGAGGTTCGGGGGGCGCCACCGCACGGCGATGCCTTGACCAGAACTCATAACAATTGATTGCGGCGCCGCAATGCTCCGCAGCGGCCGACGCGTCTGAACATTCTGTCTTTCATACCGCAGAGGTATGGGAGAACGGGGAAAGGCGAAGTTCGAGCCGGACTCAATTGCAAGTAGATCGCGGGCCGGCTAAGTTCGTCGTGCTGAACTTTGGGAGGTGTCGATGGAAAATCGCGAAGTACTCCTTGAGCAGGTGAGACGCGCATACAAGGCGCGCGACGCCGGGTTGTTGGACGACCTGATGGCCGAGTGCCATCCGGATGTGGTGTTCACGCTGGCTGGCGACCAGAGCGCCAGCGAAATGGTGGGGTGCATGCGCGGTCACTTCGAGGTCAAACAAGCCGCGGCCAGGCTGATCGATACGTTCCAGTTCGTGCAGCGAGACATCCTGACCGAGCTGGTAGATCAAGACCGCGTCGCTGTTCGTTCTCGCCTCACCGTGCGAAGCTGTCCGACGAACATGACGCGGGACACCGAGATCGTGGACCTGTTCCGAATCCAGGACGGGAAGATCGTCGAACTGATCGAGTTCGCCGACACCGCGCTCATCAAGACCATGGTATCATAGCCATGGTGTCGTAGCGGGGTGAGCGCTGCGCAGCAGATCAGCGAACGCGTCGTCGGTCATCTTCGGGAAGGAACGCGAACGGCAGGGCGCGCCTTCGGCTGCCCCGCCGCCGCCTTGCCATCGTTGTCCCTCGCGTCGCTCATGCCCGCTGCCTGCCGCTAGAACCGCGGATAGCGAACGATCCAGCCGGTGCGTCGCGCCAACTCCTGAAAGTTGTCGTCCAATCCGCTGGTGCGGCCATAGCTGGTGGCGCTGATCCGCCGGACCGGTTCGCCGGCTTCGAAATAGAACTGGACGATGCCGCCGCGATCGCTGGTGAACTCCCCCGTGTGGTTGGGATAGCGGCCGTCGACGCCGAACAGGAACAGCCAGATCCGCAGCGGCAGCGGCATGTTTTGGCACGCTGCCTTTGCTTGGACCGTCTGCTCGGCGTTATAGGTGAACTCGACGCCGGGAAAGGCCGCTGCGAGTTGCTGTTTGACGTCGGCGACGCTGCCCAACGCGGCCTTGTCCGGACGCTCGATTGTTCCGCGAAGCGACATGTCGTCCCCTGTCCCCGCCACTGCGATGTCTTGTGTCATGCCATCATGCATTCATGATGGCGATATTCGGGACCGCCGCGCGCGTGTCGCTTTGCGCCTTCGCCCGCCGGCGCAAAACGCGCTCACGCGGGGCCTTTCGTGTCGGTTGCCAAATGCCGACCATGCGCTCTAGTCTGCCGCGCGCATGACCCCCGCGCTCTCTCCCCAGCAACGGATGCAATTCACGCAAGCCGGCGCGCTGCACCTCGCCGCGGCGCTGGAGGCGGCCGCCC
>JBARNF010000865.1:0-2327 GCA_049802835.1 Bradyrhizobium sp. | reverse complement strand
TGGCCTCGGTCACGCGCGCGTCGTCACCCGCCGCCTGCGGCCAAGCCGCCTTCATTCCCGGCGCGCCGCGATGCGGCCCCGGCGAGAGCGCGATCGTGGTCTTGGGGCCGAACGGGTGGCCGATGCCGAAGCTTTCCGGATCGGCCACCGGCAGGCTGGATTCCGCCAGCAGCGTCTCGATGCTCAGCCGCGGGCCGGGCCAATGCTGCTTCACGCGCTTGCTCCATTTCATCACCCATTGCGCCGGCAGGGTCGCCGTCTTCGGCCGGTCCGCCGCCGCCGCCTCCACATGGACGATGCGGTAGCCGCGGCTCTTGAGCTCCTTGAGCAGGGCGGGCAGGGCGAGCACGGTGGCCGGCTGGATGTCGTGCAGCAGCAGCACGCCGCGGCCCTTGGCCTCGATGCGGCTGATGGCGCGATGGACGATCTCGGCCGCTTTGATGTGCTTCCAGTCGTCCGCCGGGAAATCGGCGCTCCAGGTCATCAGCGCGCGCGAGGCGAGATACTTTTCCACCGTCTCGCCCCGCAGCAGGCCGGGAATGCGGAAGAACGGGGCGATCTCCGCGTCACCGAGCGCGGCCTTGACCGATTCGATGCCGCCCTCGACCTCCCGCTCGGCCTGGGCGGCCGACATGCGGTGGAAGGTGAACGGATGATTCTGGCTGTGGGTGCCGATGGTGTGGCCGGCCGCCTGGATCTGCCGGACGATTTCGGGATAGGCGCGCGCCCTGCGGCCGACCAGGAAATAGGTCGCCTTGACGCATTCGCCGGCCATGATGTCGAGCGCGCGATTGGTATAGGGCGGCAGCGGACCGTCGTCGAAGGTGAGCACCACCTCGTGGTCCTCGAGCGGCAGCGTCTCGGTATATTGCATGGTGCCGAGGCGGGCGTGCTCGGCGGGGTCGACCACGAGGACGCGGCTGGTGCCCAGCGCATTGGGATTGCCGGGACATTCAGCCGCGCGCGCGGCGCCGGAAGCGACGAGCGCCAGCAATGCAGCCCCTGCGCAAAGACTGCGCATCCCCATTCCCCCACTCCCGGCGGTCGCGCCGACCGCCTCCATTCCCCATACAAGAGACTAGCAGATAGAGCCATATTCGGAAAAAGATCGTGTACCGAGCGTGACATTTTCCCCACAGATTTAGGGCGGGCCGTCCTCGGCCGGCGCGGGCGCCGGTACCACATGGACGATGCGGTAGCCGCGTGCCTTCAGCTCGCGCAGAAAGGCGGGCAGCATGGCGGCGGTCTGCGCCTTGGTGTCGTGGAACAGGACGATGCCGCCGCGGTTCTTGGCGAGACGCGCCAGCACGAGCTGCAATTGCTGACCGGGCGTCATCTGGTTCCAGTCGCTCGCCCACAGATCGGCGCCGAACACGATCAAACCACGCGAAGCGAGCCGGTCGAGCAGGGCGGGGGAGGAGGCGAAGCCGGGAAAGCGGAAGAACGGCGCCGGCTGTTCGTGCTGGAGCGCCGTCTCGACCGCGGCGATGCCGCGATCGATCTCGGCCTCGGCGCGCTCGCGGCGCACCAGCGCCGGCGCCTCGGCCGCATTGCGCCCGAGCAGGAAGAACGTGGCGCGTACGCATTCCCGCTTCAGCGCGTCGAGCACGCGCTCGGTCGTGCCTTGGCGCGGGCCGTCGTCGAAGGTGAGCACCACCTCCATGGCGGCGAGAGGCAGCGTTTGGGGAAACTGCTTGCGCCCGACCCGCGGCGTCGCGTGCGGATCGACGGCGAGCACGCGGAAGGTGGACAGAGCCTCGGGATGCGGACACTCCGTCGCAGAGGCCGGGGCGAGGGCAGCCATTGCGAGGCCGAAGACCATCGTGGCGCGCGCCGTCGCTTTTCGGGGAGCATGTGCCACTGTCAAGTCCGCTTGCCGCGACTGAAAACGTGCCCGATGTTAGTGCAGGAAGCTGGCGGCCGCGACCCCGGTTCTACCGGCGATCCGCCCCGTCCAGACGGCTGCGCGGCTGCGTTTGCCACATCCTGACCCCGGGCGTACAAGCGCCGAGTCTCAACCCTCTCGCACGCTCGCAAGGCACGGCATGCTCGACGAAAAGGACATGACGTCCGGCCCGCTCGCGCTCCGCAACGACAGCGGCGCGATCCAGGAGGACTATGTCGAGCGCGTCGCCGCGGCGATCGATGCCGGCGACCGCACCGCGCTGCGCGATCTCGTCGGCACGCTGCACGAGGCCGATGTCGGCGACCTCATCGAGGCGCTCGATCCCGACCATCGCCCGCGGCTGATCGAGCTCATGGGAGATGACTTCGACTTCACCGCGCTGGTGGAGGTCGACGACAAGGTGCGCGAGGACATCCTCGAC
>JBARNF010000864.1:0-2336 GCA_049802835.1 Bradyrhizobium sp. | reverse complement strand
GTTCGCCAGCCGCCAGCGACTGCATGCGGTCGGTCATGCTGCGGATCGGGCCCGAGACGCTGGCGCCGATCAACCAGGCCAGCACCGCACCGAGCACCACCGCGCCCGCCGCCGTCACGATGACGGTTTGCCTGGTGTCCTCGACGGCCACGCCGGTTCTTGCGCCCTGCTCCGCGCGCGCCGCGCCGAGCTGCTGGTTGATCCGGCCGACCTCTGCGTCGATGGTCGCGCTGGCCTTGGCGAGTTCGCCCTGCTTGGCACGCAGGTCATCCGCGCCCTTGATCACCTCCTCGAGCGCGGACGCATCAGCCGTGAGCGCCTCCTTCAACGCCACAACCAGCATCTTCAACTTGGCCTCGCCGGTCGCAGCGATTTCGCTCTCGGTGGCGCCGACCACGGCCTGCGCATTGGCCAAGGCGTTCTTGGCATCCACCGCATCGGCGGTCGTCATTGTCGAGCCATAGCGCATCACCGAGACACGGACGCCGTCCACCGCGGCGGCGAGGCGCAACGGCTGGAACAGACGCTCCGTGCCGGCTCGATTGGCAAGCGCGACCTGGACGCCAGCGACGTCAAGCCCGGCGGCGGCGCCATGCGCATCGGTTTTAGCCGTCGCCGCGCGCAGCCGGTCGACCGATTCAGCCGCAGCAGAGAACGAAGATCGGTAGCTGGCCAATGCAGTGCGGACGGGCGCGATGCCCTCGGCGATGGCCGGCAGCTTGCCATAGCGCTGCTCGGCCTGATCAGCGAGCCGGCTGACAGCTTCGATTGCGTTGGCCGCAAGATCCTTGTCGCCGATATTCCAGGTGCGGATGAACTTCTCTACCGCACCATTGGCGCCGAGCAACGCCGCACGCACCTGCGACATGCCGGCATCTCCGGCTGCGCTGGTGACGAGTTCATCCACCGTGCCGCCGATACGTCCGACCTGGACCATGGCAAAGCCGCCGAGCAGCACGAGGAAGGACAGCACCAGGGCGAAGCCGCCGAAAATGCGCGGCCGGACGCCGACCCACGAGAGTGAAGATGACAGTTTCACGGAAATCCCCAAGACTTAGCGAGTTGACCGGATGGCGGCGATCAGCTCCTTGCCGAACCGCTTCTCAAATTCGGGATCGAGCGTCTTCACCGCATCGACGAAAGCCTGGCGATCGATCTTGTCGACGACCTCCATTCCCGCGGCGCGTAGCTCCCGCAGCTTTGCCTCGTCGACCTGCGCTTGCCAGGTCGCTTCAGCGCCGGCCTTGGCGGCCGCCATCAACGCGTCCTGATCGGCGGGATCGAGTTGCTCGAACATCGCCCGATTGGCCACGAACGCGACCGGCGCGAAGAAATGACCGGACATGGTCAGGTACTTCTGGACTTCGAAGAAGCGGCTCGTCGAGATCGTGGTCAGCGGATTTTCCTCACCGTCCAGTCGCCCGTCCTTCAAGGCGCCATAGACCAACGGAAAGTCCATCGGGATCACTTCGGCGCCAAGCGCCTTGAATGCCATCTTATAGGTCTCGTTGGGAATGACGCGGATCCTGAGACCCCTGATATCCTCCGGGCTACGGATCGGGCGCTTGGAGTTGGTGAGATTGCGAAAGCCCTGCTTGCCGAGGGCCAGCAGCACCAGCCCCTTGTCAGCGAATTTGGCGGCGATCTGTTTGCCGATCGGACCCTGCATCACCGTTTTGGCATGCGCTTCGTCGCGGAACAGAAATGGAATGTCGAACACGCTCAGTTCGGAAACGACAGAGCTGACGACGCCGCCGGTCAGCACCGCCACATCCAGGGCCCCCGATCGGGTCGCTGCAAGGATGATGGGCTCGCCGCCAAGCGCATTGCCCGAACGCCCATCGACAATGAAGCGATGACCTTCCGCGAGCTTCTCGCGGAATAGTTCGGGACCGGACGCCACCGAGATCATCCGCGGCATGGCCGCGCTGTGATGTGGCATAAGTAGCGCCGCCACCGTCAGTACGGCGACCCCAAGCTCTCGAATGGTCTTACTCATCTTTCCACCGTTGCGTTCAGCACCTGCTGAGTACCTACCAAAAAATGGTAGGCAAGGTATTAAGAACGGTATCGCGGTGGTGCATACAGAAAAGATATTGCACATCGGCAAGCCAACAACCAAAGGCCCGCACGTATGGACGCGCGGGCCTCGTTGCTAATAGTCCCGAGATTCGGAATTGCTAATCCAAGTAGTTCCGAAATTCTGAGCTCATGCCGCGGTGCGGATCGTTTGCAGGAAGTCGTCGACATTGCTCTTCAGCGACGCCGCCTGCTGTTGCAGCGCGGCGGCTGCCGTGAGCGCAGCCTCCGCGCCGGCATCGGTCTGACCGGCAACC
>JBARNF010000863.1:0-9819 GCA_049802835.1 Bradyrhizobium sp. | reverse complement strand
AGACGATCATCTGCCCGGCATTGACGATGCCCATGTCCATGCCGGCCTTGATGGCGTGATACAGGAACACCGAGTGCATGGCCTCGCGCACCGGCTCGTTGCCGCGGAACGAGAACGACAGGTTGGAGACGCCGCCGGAGACGTGCGCATGCGGCAGGTTCTGGCGAATCCATCTGACGGCCTCGATGAAGTCGACGCCGTAATTGTCGTGCTCCTCGATGCCGGTGGCGATCGCGAAAATGTTCGGATCGAAGATGATGTCTTCCGGCGGGAAGCCGATTCTCTCGACCAGGATCTTGTAGGCGCGGGCGCAGATCTCGGTCTTGCGCTTGTAGGTGTCGGCCTGGCCGGTCTCGTCGAACGCCATCACGACCACGGCGGCGCCGTGACGGCGCGCGATCCTGGCCTCGTGGAGGAATTTTTCCTCGCCTTCCTTCAGCGAGATCGAGTTCACCACCGGCTTGCCCTGCACGCATTTCAGGCCGGCCTCGATGACGTGGAATTTCGAGGAGTCGACCATGACCGGGACGCGGGCGATGTCCGGCTCGGCGGCGACGAGGTTGAGGAAGGTCCGCATCGCGGCTTCCGAATCCAACAGGCCCTCGTCCATGTTGACGTCGATGACCTGGGCGCCGTTCTCGACCTGGTCGCGCGCGACCTGCAGCGCCGCCGTGTAGTCGCCGGCCGTGACCAGCTTGCGGAACTTGGCCGATCCCGTGACGTTGGTGCGCTCGCCGACATTGACGAACGGGATTTCCGGCGTCAGCTCGAACGGCTCCAGCCCGGACAGCCGCAGCCGCGGCGCGATCTCAGGGACCGTGCGCGGCTTGTGCGGGGCGACGGCAGCGGCGATTGCGGCGATGTGGTCGGGCGTGGTGCCGCAGCAGCCGCCGACGATGTTGACGAGGCCGGCGCTGGCGAACTCGCCGATCAGCCGCGCCATGTAGGCCGGCGTCTCGTCATACTGGCCGAATTCGTTGGGCAGGCCGGCATTGGGGTAGGCGCAGACCAGCGTGTCGGCGACGCGGCCGATGTCGGCGACATGGGCGCGCAAATCCTCGGCGCCGAGCGCGCAGTTGAAGCCGATGGTCAGCGGCTTGGCGTGACGCACCGAGTTCCAGAACGCTTCCGGCAGCTGGCCGGACAGCAGACGGCCGGACTTGTCGGTGATGGTGCCGGAGATCATCACCGGCACGTCGATGCCGCGCTCCTCGGCGAGCTCGGCGATCGCGTACAGCGCCGCCTTGGCGTTGAGCGTATCGAAGATGGTCTCCAGCAGCAGGATGTCGGCGCCGCCGTCCAGAAGCCCGCGCGCCTGCTCGCCATAGGCGAGCCTGAGATCGTCGAACGTCACGGCGCGGTAGCCGGGATTGGAGACGTCAGGCGAGATCGAGGCGGTGCGGTTGGTGGGGCCCATCGCGCCGGCGACGAAGCGCTGTTTGCCATCCTCGGCCGCAACGCGGGTCGCGGCATTGCGCGCCAGCCGGGCGCCCTCGCGGTTGAGCTCGTAGATGATGTCGGAGAGGTCGTAATCGGCCTGCGCGATCGATGTCGCCGAGAAGGTGTTGGTGGCGACGATGTCGGCCCCGGCGCGCAGATATTGCGCGTGGATGTCCTCGATGGCTTGCGGCTGGGTGAGGATCAGCAGGTCGTTGTTGCCGCGGAGGTCGCGATGGAAGTCCTTGAATCGCTCGCTGCGGAAGGCGGCCTCGTCGAGCTGCAGCGCCTGGATCATCGTGCCCATGGCGCCGTCGAGGATCAGAATGCGCTCGCGGGCGGCGGCGAGGAAGGCGGTACGCGCTTCAGATACGGGAACGGACATCAGGCGGCGGCCTTGTTGGCGGACTTCGGGCGGATGCCGAGCAGATGGCTGATCGCGAACACGAGGTCGGCGCGGTTCATGGTGTAGAAATGGAAGGTGTCGACGCCATGCTTGGCGAGCTTCTGGACCTGGCCAGCGGCGACAGTCGCTGCGACCAGCTTGCGGGTCTCGGGATCGTCGTCGAGACCGTCGAACTTCTCGGCCAGCCAGTCCGGCACCGTGGTGCCGGTGCGGGTGACGAAGGCGCGCGCCTGCTTGAAATTGTGCATCGGCATGATGCCGGGCACGATCGGAATGTCGATGCCGCGGCCGCGGACGCGGTCGAGATAGCGGAAGTAGAGATCGTTGTCGAAGAACACCTGGGTGATGGCGCGGGTGGCGCCGGCATCGACCTTGGCCTGGAGCATGTCGATGTCGGCGTCGAAGTCCCGGCTCTCGGGGTGCTTCTCCGGATAGGCCGAGACCGAGATCTCGATATCGGGGTGGCGCTTCTTGATGCTCGCGATCAGTTCGGGCGAGGTCTGATAGCCATCGGCATGGGTGTGATAGGGCGTGCCGATGCCGCCGGGCGGATCGCCGCGCAGCGCCACGATGTGGCGGACGCCGACCTCATGATAGCGGTCGACGACGTCGTCGATCTCTTGGCGCGAGGCGCCGACACAGGTGAGATGCGCGGCCGGCAGCAGCGCGGTCTCTTTCAGGATGCGCGCGATGGTGGCGTGGGTTCGCTCCCGGGTCGAGCCGCCGGCGCCGTAGGTCACCGAGACGAAGCTCGGCTCCAGCGGAGCGAGCCGCTCGATCGAGGCCCACAGCGTCCTGTCCATCTCCTCGGTCTTCGGCGGGAAGAACTCGAACGAGATCTTCGGCCTGGGGATCGCGGAGTGGCCATCGGCAATGGCGGTGGCGAGGTCGGTCATGGCAACGCAGGTTCCCGATGGGACGTAAATTTCAACTCAAGAGGGCGGCCCCATCTCGATTGGACCAAGATAAGGGAAGTGCGTCGCAATAGACAGCCCAACGGAAATGGGATTTGGCCCACCAACATACTTATATTGACCTTTTGGCGGCGCCGAACGTTCTTTCCGTGGGCTAAGAAAATCGAGTTTTATCAACGATCATGCATGTATCCCGAGCAATTTTTATCGGAATTGACTGTGGGACATAGTCGACATGGTGTTGTATACAGGTGGTTTGTCCCAACATCATTGTCGTCGATCTCTGCATTTGCGGCAGGTCACCGCCGCAGCTGGCCCATTGTGGCGCGGCGTGCAGGCATTAGGTTGAGCGCATGATCCCGCTTTCCGTTCTCGACCTCTCCGTCACCACCACGGCCACCAAGCCGTCGGCGGCGCTGCGCAACAGCATCGATCTGGCGCGCCATGTCGATCAGCTCGGCTATGTCCGCTATTGGCTCGCCGAGCATCACAGCCTGCCGTCTGTGGCGAGCCCGTCGCCCGATATCATGATCGGGCAGATCGCGGCTGTGACCCAGCACATCCGGGTCGGCTCCGGCGGCGTGATGCTGCCCAACCACGCGCCGCTGGTGGTCGCCGAGCGCTTCAAGATGCTGGAGGCGCTGTTTCCGGGCCGCATCGACCTCGGCCTCGGACGTGCGCCGGGCACCGACGGCACCACGGCTTACGCGTTGCGGAGCCGGCTCGACCGCCGCGAGGGCGACGATTTCCTGGAACGGCTGCAGGAGCTGACCCTGTGGGAGACGCGCGAATTTCCCGCCGGTCATCCCTACAACAACGTCATCGCGATGCCCGACGATGCGCCGCTGCCGCCGATCTGGCTGCTCGGCTCCAGCGACTATTCCAGCGAGCTCTCGGCGCAGCTCGGCATGGGGTTCGGCTTCGCGCATCATTTTGCCAGCCACGACGCGGTCGATGCGATGAGGACCTACCGCGCGCATTTCACGCCGTCGCGCTGGCGGTCGCAGCCGCACGCGATCCTGGCGGTGGCCGTGGTGACGGCCGACACCGATGCGGAAGCCGAGCGGCTGGCGTCGTCGATGGACCTCAACCGTCTCCGGCGCGACCGCGGCCAGTTTCTGCCGCTGCCGAGCCCGGAAGAGGCGGCGGCCTTTCTGTATACAGACGCCGACCGCGCCTCGATCGCGCGCAACCGCTCGCGGCTGTTCGTAGGCAGCCCGGCGACGGTGCGGGCCAAGCTCGACCCGATGATCGCGGCAAGCCAGGCCGACGAGCTGATGGTGATCACCGCGACCTTCGATCACGAGGTGCGCAAGCGGTCGTACAGCCTGCTCGCCGACGCCTTCGGTCTGGAGCGAAAGGCGGCGGCGTAAGGAAGGGCCAGGCACACTGCGTCGATCTCACCATGTGATCAGCGGCGAGCGATGCAGGAAGCTGTCGTCGCTCACCTGGTCCACGACGAAACGCGCGACATCCGCCCGCGCAATCGTCCCGCCATGAAAACCGGAGAGATCCGTCAATGCGCGCACCGTGGGACCGCCCGGCTTGTCGTTCAGCACGGAAGGACGAACGAGCACCCAGTCGAGCCCGCTATCCCGTATGATCGCTTCCTGACGATTCTTGTCGGCGTACACCTTGCGCAGCAGCAGCGGAAAGATCAGCCTTTCGAACAGAAAGCCGCCGTGTCCGGCGCTGTCACCGGCGCCCATCCCTGTGATGGCAACCAGGCGCGAGACGTGCTCTGCCTTCATGGCACTGACCAGCGATCGCGTCACCGTCGAGAGCAGCGTCACCTCGCGGAACGGACTGGCCGGCGTGCCCAGTGCACTGATGACCGCGTCCTGGCCCTTGAGCGCCTTGCGCAACGCGGCTTCGTCGCGGGCGTCACCGACGACGAGACGCGCGCCTTGCAGATCGCGGGCCTTGTCGGGCGAGCGCACCAGCGCCGTGACATCGTAGCCACGCGCCAACGCGTCGCGCACGATCAGCCGGCCGGTGCCGCCGGTCGCGCCAAGAACCAGGATGTTCGGCTTCGTTGTGTCGACGTCGTCACTTGTGAGATTGGTCATGATGATCTCCTTGATGTAGGGCGGGACGCCGGCTTTGAGGCGCCCCGCTTGGTTTCGGGCGATGATCAGGGCTGTGCGCCGTCAGGCCGAGGCCGCGATCTCGGCGACGAAGTCGCGATAGGAGCGCAGGGGGCGCCCGAGAAGGGCGGTCAGGCGCGCGACGTCGCCGGCGTCCGGGACCATGCCGTCGGTCAGGAAGCGCTCGCCCATCAGCCGCATGTCGAACGCCATCCAGCTCGGCATGAACTGCCGGAGGTTGGTCTCGAACTGCGTGGTATTGTCGCCGCCATAGCCGATCGTGCGGCCCAGCACGTCCGACCAGATCGCGGCGGCAGCAGCGCCGGTCAGCGTGTCCGGACCGACCAAATTGATCCGTGCGAGCGGCAGCGGCACGGCGGACTGCTCGCGGCGGATCAGCTCGATCGCAGCGATCTCGCCGATGTCACTGACGTCGATCATCGCGAGGCCCTTGGCTCCGATCGGCATCGGGTAGACGCCGTAGTTGAGCACGACGTCCTTGATCGTGAGATCGTTGTTCATGAAGTAGGCCGGGCGGAGGATGGTAGCGTTGAAGCCCATCTGCTCGATCATCCGCTCGACACCGAACTTGCCGGCGAAGTGCGGCACGTTGACGTAAGTGTCGCTGTGGATCACCGACAGATAGACGATCCGCTCGATGCCCGCCTCGCGGGCGATGTTGAGCGCGATCAGTGCCTGCGTGAATTCATCAGGCGTGACGGCGTTGAGCAGGAATAGGGTCGAGACACCCGAGAAGGCGGAGCGCAGCGAATCGACGTCGAGCAGGTCGCCCTGCGCGACCTCGACGGCCGCCGGAAACTTCGCCTTGGCGGGATCGCGGACGAGGGCGCGGACGTCGGCGCCGCGCTTGGCGAGCTGGTCGACGACGTGACGGCCGACGGTGCCCGTGGCGCCGGTAACGAGGATGGTCATGAGGATCACTCCGGGTTGGGGTCAGAAGACATCCCGAAAATATCGATCCACAGGTGGTCCAATAGACGCTATATTTGGACAGGTCGTCTCACTGGTGAAACAGATGGATCTCGTTGCCCTCGCCGATTTCAACCTGGTCGCCCGCCACGGCGGATTCGGTCGTGCTGCGCGCGCCGCCGGGCGTCCCAAGGCGACGCTGTCCCGTCGGGTGATGGAACTGGAGGCCGCCCTCGACCTGCGTCTCCTCGAGCGGGGCGGGCGCGCCCTGAAGCTCACCGAGGAAGGACGGGCGCTGTTCGAGCGGACCGGGGCGTTGCTCACCGAGCTCGACGAGACCGCAGCGGCGATCGCTTCGGGTGGAGACACGCCGCGCGGCAGGCTGCGCATCAGCGCACCCGTGCAGTTTTCGCAGAGCGCGATGGGCAGGATCGCGGCCGGGTTCGCGCTGAAGTTTCCGCAAGTCCGGCTCGAGGTCACGACGGAGGACCGCACCGTCGACATGATCGAAGAAGGTTACGACCTAGTGATCCGGGTCAATCCGGATCCGGATGACAGCCTTGTCGGGCGCATCTTTCTGCGCGACCGGCTGGTGGTCGTCGCAAGCCCGGGCCTCGCGCGACCGGCGGAGAACGTCGCTGTCCCGGTTGTCGCGCGCGGCGCGGGCGATCGCGCTGGCGCGTGGGATGTGATGGCGCCAACTGGAAGATCACGCATCGCGATCAATCCGGTGCTTCGCCTGTCGTCGCTCGTGATGGTCCGCGATGCGGTCCGAGCGGGCGCCGGCGCCGCACGCCTTCCGATCTCGCTTGTCAGTCACGATCTCGCTGCCGGCACGTTGGTGCATTGGGGTGACGTCGACGGACCGGAGATCGCGCTGTGGACGCTCTATCCATCGCGGCGGCTGTTGAGCGCGCGTGTCTCCGCCTTCCTCGATTTCTTGAAGGATGCCTTCCCGATGGGAACGCCTGCCGAGCTGGCGGCCTATGTCGGGTCATAGACGGCGGCGTCAACCCTCGGTGTCGTCCCGGGCAATGCCGGAAGCGCGTCAGCGCTGCCGGATGCAGACCCGGGACCCATACTGCGGGATGTTTCTGTGAGAGAGCGGTAGGAGAGATCGTGCTGCGACCACTCAGCTCCGTGGTTGTGGGCCCCGGCGTTCGCCGGGGCGACAGGAGCGAGCTACTCCCGCGTCTCGCTGAACGTCGCCCGGAACGGATGCGCCGGATAGACGCCGACGATGCGGAATTCGCGCGAGAAGAACTTCAGTTCCTCCAGCGCGAAGGCGAGGCCGCGGTCGTTGGGATGGCCGTCGACATCGGCGTAGAACTGCGTGGCGAAGAAATTGCCGTCGACCATATAGCTTTCGAGCTTGGTCATGTTGACGCCATTGGTGGCGAAGCCGCCCATCGCCTTGTAGAGCGCCGCGGGCAGGTTGCGGACGCGGAACACGAAGCTCGTCACCAGTGGGCCGGAATTCTGCTCCGCCCACTTCTCCTCGCGTGCCAGCACCACGAAGCGGGTGGTGTTGTGGGCCTCGTCCTCGACGTCCTCGGCGAGGATCTCGAGGCCGTAGATCTCTGCGGCCAGCCGCGAGGCGATCGCGGCCACGCTCTTGTCGCCGCGCTGGGCCACATCGCGGGCGCTGCCGGCGGTGTCGCCGGCCACGATCGGCCGGACGCCGAGCTGGCGGATGATGCGGCGGCACTGGCCGAGCGCGTGGACGTGGCTCTCGACGGTCCTGATGTCCGTGAGCTTGGTACCCTTCAGCGCCATCAGCTGGTGGCGGACCGGCAGGAACCACTCGCCGATGATGTAGAGGCCGGAGGCCGGCAGCAGGTGGTGGATGTCGGCGACGCGGCCGGCCACCGAGTTCTCGATCGGAATCATGCCGAGGTCAGCCTCGCCGTTGGAGATCGCACTCAGTGCGTCCTCGAAGGTGGCGCAGGGCATGGCCTCCGCGGTTGGATAGGCCTCGGAGATGGCGATGTGGGAATTGGCTCCCGGCTCGCCCTGGAATGCGATTTTCAAGATCTTGCTCATGGTGGGCCTTGTAGCAGCAGCTTAAGACTTGGACAGCAGCCGGCGTGCAGTTTCGAGATCGGCCGGGGTGTCGACGCCGCGGGGGACCGCGTCGACGATCATCACGTCGATGCGCATGCCCGCTTCCAGCGCCCGCAGCTGCTCCAGCTTCTCCTGCTGCTCCAGTGGCGACGGCGGCAGGCTGACGAAGCGCTCCAGCGCCGCCCGGCGGTAGGCATAGAGGCCGATGTGGTGGTACCTCGGTCCGTCGCCATGCGGCGCCGTGGCCCGGGTGAAGTACAGCGCGCGCAGGCGCCGGCCTCCGAGGGGCGAGCCGACCGCCTTGACGACGTTCGGGTTGAGGCTCTCCTCCTCGGTGTGGATCTTGGCCGCCAGCGTGGCGATGTCGACAGCGGGATCGTCCAGCGGCGGCAGAACGTCGCTGATGTTCTGCGGGTCGATGGTCGGGAAGTCGCCCTGCAGATTGACCACGATCTCGGCGTCCCGCGCCGGGTCAAGCTTGCAGAGGGCTTCGTGGATTCGATCGGAGCCGGATGGATGATCCGGCCGCGTCATGACCACTTCGCCGCCCGCGGCCTCGATCGCGGCCGCGATTTCAGGCGTGTCGGTGGCCACGGCGACCCGGCCGATCGCGGCTTCCTGCGCGCGGCGGAGCACCTGCACGATCATCGGCTGGCCCGCAATGTCGAGCAGCGGTTTGCCGGGCAGGCGGGTCGACGCCATGCGGGCGGGAATCAGCACCAAGATACGGGGGTTGGTCATCCGGAACGACAGGTCGGAGCCGGTCGCAACAAGCGCGACGGACTTGATGGGGACAGCAAAGGCCGGCTGCTTATACGGGTTGCCAGAGCACGGGCAAACCGATATCTCAATTCCGCCCCAGGGGGAGGCGCGACGGCTCGATTCCTCTCGACTCCTGGGCGCTTCACGGCTGCGCGCCCCGCGGCTTCCAAGAACAATGAAATCCGCCCTCGGAGCCTGATTC
Source organism: Bradyrhizobium sp. (assembly GCA_049802835.1). Taxonomy (GTDB): domain Bacteria; phylum Pseudomonadota; class Alphaproteobacteria; order Rhizobiales; family Xanthobacteraceae; genus Bradyrhizobium. Next base: position 1,017 of record JBARNF010000863.1, on the reverse strand, counting down.
CAAAATGGACTCCTTCGAACTGAACAAGATCCTCGGCGCCGTGCTGGCCGCCTGTCTGGTCGTGCTGGTCACGAGCTTCACCGCCAACGCACTGTTTGCGCCGAAAATGCCGGAGAAGCCGGGTTTCGAGATTGCCGTGAAGGAGAGCGAGGGCGCTGCCAAGGGTGGCGCTGCGCCGGCTGCTGCCGAGCCGATCGAGAAGCTGCTGCAGACCGCCTCGGTCGAGAAGGGCGCCGCCGCCGCCAAGAAGTGCGCGGCCTGCCACACCTTCGCGAAGGGCGAAAAGAACGGCGTCGGTCCGAACCTCTATGGCATCGTCGGCGACAAGGTCGGTGAGGGCCGCGGCTTCAACTTCTCGGCCGGGATGAAGGGCAAGGGTGGCACCTGGAGCATCGATGCGCTCAACCAGTTCATCACCAACCCGAAGGGCTACGTCCCGGGCACCGCGATGGGCTTCGCCGGCATCCAGAAGGACTCAGAGCGGGCCGATGTGCTGGCCTATCTGAACTCGCTGGCCGACAGCCCGGCCCCGCTGCCGACCGCAGCCAAGTAAGCAGCCAAGTCAATTAGGCAGCCAAGTCAATCGCAGCTTGACCTGATTTTTCGAACGGCCGGGCCCCAAGCCCGGCCGTTTTGTTTTGCGAACGAATTTCGCCCCATTTGGGACCTTTGGTCGCATCCACCCCGTTCACAACCCGGTATCATGAGGAAAAAGCAAGGTTATTGGTCGAAACCTTGCCGTATATTGTCCCCTGAATGGAACATGGTTCGCGGGCCGGCGCGCTTCGCTTCGGCCGGCGCAATCTGCCCCTGAGAATTGGGTTACGATCAAACGTTGGATCACGGAGCAGCAGCGGCTGGCGCCGACCACCTGCTCCGCTGCGGTCTTATTCAGAGGAAGTCTCATTTGACGATTACCCGACGACAGCTCCTGCAGAGCAGCGCCTTCGCTGCGATGACCCCGGCGCTCGGCGCCGCCGCCAATCTCGTCCCTCTCGATGCCGCGCAGGCGCAGGC
>JBARNF010000862.1:0-9410 GCA_049802835.1 Bradyrhizobium sp. | reverse complement strand
GCGCAGCACCGCCCTGCTGCTGGCCGCCGGCCTGCGGCTGCCCGCCGCCCTTGCCGATGGAAATGCCGTTGGCCGACAGGATCGAGCCGACGTCAACGGTCTGGGCCTGGGCCGAGGCGGATGCGATGACGAAAGCTGTGGCGAGAAGCAGTTTGCGCATGACGATGTCTCCTGTGTTGATGACCGGAGATTGGCCTGCCCGCGCGATCTGGTATGTGGGACAGATCACTCAAGCTCCGAGGACCATCCGATGACCAAAGGCGCGCTGGCGCTCCTGATCCATGGCGGCACCGACAACTGGTCGCCGCAGCGCTGGAAGGCGCGGTTCGACGATGTCTGCCGCGAACGCCCCGTTGTGCTGCTGCCCGACACCGGGCTCGATCCGGCGGAGGTGCATTACGCCGCGGTGTGGAAGCCGGTCCCCGGCGAGCTGGCCGGCTTTCCGAACCTGCGCGTGATCTTCAACCTCGGCGCAGGCGTCGACGCGCTGATGGCCGACAAGACGCTCCCTGACGTGCCGCTGGTCCGGGTCGCGGTCGACGACCTCACCGCGCGGATGACCGAATACGTCGTACTGCACGTCCTGATGCATCATCGGCAGGAGCTGTATTTGCGCGAGTCGCAGCGCGTGAAGCGCTGGGCCCCGAAATATCAATGGCCGGCGGCCGCGATCAATGTCGGCATTCTCGGACTCGGCACGCTCGGGATCGACGCCGCCGAGGTGCTCAAGCGCCTCGGCTTCCAGGTCGCCGGCTGGAGCCGCAGCACCAAGCAGGCGGACGGCATCGAAAGCTTCCATGGCTCAGCTCAGCTCGATGCGTTCCTGGCCCGGACCGACATCCTGGTGTCGCTGCTGCCGCTGACGCCGGACACGCGCGGCATCCTCGATCGCAAGATGTTCGGAAAGCTCCGGCGCAGTTCGCCGCTCGGCGCGCCGGTCGTGATCAACGCCGGACGCGGCGGCCTGCAGAACGAACCCGACATTCTATCCTGCCTCGACGACGGCACGCTGGGCTCGGTCTCGCTCGACGTGTTCGGCCACGAGCCGCTGCCGGCCGACAGCCGGTTCTGGACCCATCCGAAGGTCGTCCTGACCCCGCACAATGCGGCCGACACCGATGCCGATGCGATCTCGCGCTATGTCGCCGAGCAGATCGCGCAGTTCGAAGCCGGTGGCGCGCTACGCAATCTCGTCGATCGCGCGAGGGGGTACTGAGACGCTATCTGCCGCCCAGCATCAGATCGATCGCGCCAGCGACGATCGCCTCCAGCTCCTTGCGCGGCGTCCGCGCACGGGCGCGGACCGCGATCGAGTGGATCGTCGCCGACGCCAGCTGCGCCAGCACGATGGGATCGGCATGCTCCGGCAGCTCGCCCATCTCCTTGGCGCGGCGGAAGCAATTTGCGAACGCCTTGTCGAGTTCGGTCAGCGCGTTCTGCACCATGGCGCGGATGTCGGGATCGGCGATCGCCTCCGAGCCGGAGGTCATGACCGTGAAGCAGCCGCGCGGCCCGTCCTCGCCGGAGAGATAGATGTCGAGGGCTGCGGCATAGATCCGCTCGAGCCGTTCGCGGACCGGCCGGTCGTGACGGAAGATCTCGCCGATCGCGGCACGGGCGTTGTCGCGATAGCGCTGATAGCTCTTGATGTAGAGCTCGCGCTTGTCACCGAACGCGCCATAGAGGCTCGGCCGGTTCATGCCGGTCGCTGCACTGAGATCGTCGAGCGAGGTCGCGGCAAAACCGGTTGCCCTGAAAAGATCGAGCGCCTTGCCGAGCGCCACATCAGGCTCGTAGGCGCGCGGCCGGCCCCGCCGCTTCGGTTCCGCAGGCTCGGCAGGCGTCCCGGACTTGACCTCGGGCGGGCCCTTCTTTTTTTGTACCATATCGCAATCAATTCCTTGACCAGCCCTATATTATGCAAGACAGTATAAAAATCAATCAAAGCTCCGGACCGGAGCAACAGGAGGAGACGTTCATGGACCTCTATTTCTCACCGCTCGCCTGCTCACTCGCCACCCGCATCGCGCTCTATGAAGCGGGCGCACAGGCGAACTATCTCGAGGTCGATCCGAAGACCAAGGTCGTCCTCAACGACGGATCGGACTTCCGCGCCGTCAATCCGCTAGGCCTGGTGCCGACGCTGCGCACCGACGACGGTGACCTGCTGACCGAGAATGCCGCGATCCTCCAATATGTCGCAGAGCGGTTCGCGGAGGCGAAGCTCGGCGCCGGCCCCGGCATGGAGCGCAGCCGGCTGCACCAATGGCTCTGCTTCATCGGCACCGAGCTGCACAAGGGACTCTTCATTCCGATCCTCGACAAGACCGCCCCGGATGAGATGAAGACGCATGTTTTGAAGAAGAATCTGTCGCGCCTCGACTATCTCGACAACCATCTCCGCGGCCGTGAGTATCTGCTCGACCATTTCAGCGTTGCCGACGCCTATCTCGTCACGGTGATCAACTGGACCATGGCAACGCCGCCGATCGAACTCGCGAAATGGCCGGCGGTGAAGGCCTATTACGAGCGACTGCGCGCGCGTCCGTCCGTTGCCAAAGCCATTGCCGAGGAGTTCCTGCTCTACAAGGCCGAGCTCGCGCGACACAAGGCGGCAGCGTAGCCGCGGTCAGGCCAGACAATGAGCCGTCCCCTGCTTGACCGAAGCGATTGCAGGTTGCAATCCTCGGTCCAACCAGGGGGCTGCTTTGCGAGGGACATCCGTACGAGACCGATTGCTGGCGGACCGACGCACGCTGCTCGACCTGGGCACGCGGAACCGGCTCGTGCACCTTCCGCTCAAAACCAAGAACGTCCGCACCGTCGAGATCGTCGGCGACCGATCTGCCCGAGTGTTCGAGTTGCTGGGCGAAGGCAAGCGCTTCACGTTTCTGGCGGCGGCAACCGAGGACGAACCCTCGCTCCCGCTGGAACCGAAGGAGGGCCGCCCGCGACCAGCGCGTCCTTCCGAGCAGAGCGACGACGCCGAAACCCCGGCGCGACAGCAAGACATGCGGCTGCAGACGAAGCTGGTCAATGAGGCGCTGCAAAAGCGGCTCCTGGATATCTGGTATGACGCCAGAACCCTGGAAGAAGAACAGGGCGTCAATATTCTCTATCTCGCCTTCGGACTGCTGAAATGGTTCGAGGACGACAAATCGGACGTCGAGCGCTTTGCGCCGCTGATCCTTCTGCCCGTCCGCCTCGAACGCAACAGCGCCGCCGACCGCTTCCATCTCGTCTCGCGCGCCGAGCCGCCTTCTCCCAATCTCTCGCTCCAGGCCAAGCTCGACGCCGAATTCGGATTGAAGCTTGAGGACTTCGGCGACGAGGACGATGTCGATCTTGCCGCCTATATCAGCGGAATTGCCGACACGGTCGCCGGCAAGACACGCTGGACGGTGAACCCGGACGCGATGGTGCTCGGCTTCTTCTCGTTCTCCAAGTTCCTGATGTATCGCGATCTGGATCCCGAGAACTGGCCTGCGGATGCCGGCCTCGACCAGCACCCCCTGATCGCAGCACTGCTACAGAACGGCTTCGAGGGGGCCGAGCCGATCGTGGCCGACGACGGCAAGATCGACGCTGTGATTCAGCCGATCGCGATGAACCATGTCGTCGATGCCGATTCGTCACAGGCCGTGGTGATCGAGGAGGTGGTCCGGGGACGCGACCTCGTCGTGAAAGGCCCGCCGGGCACTGGCAAATCGCAGACCATCACCAACATCATCGCGTCAGCTGCAGCCGAGGGGAAAACCGTGCTCTTCGTCGCCGAGAAGATGGCGGCGCTAGACGTCGTGCATCGTCGGCTGAAAGACGTCGGTCTCGGCTCGCTCGCACTCGAGCTTCATTCGAACAAGGCGAACAAGCGCGTTCTCCTCGAGGAGCTGAGGCGCTGCAAATCGGCCGCGATCCCTGCACCTCGCGGCGATGCGACGCTGGTGCAGCGCCTGACCGAGAGCCGCGACAGCCTCAATCGGCATGCCGAAATGATGCACCAGCCGCATCAGCCGAGCCAACTGACGCCGTTCAGGCTGCTCGGCCATCTCGTGCGTTGCTGGGAGGCGTCCACACGACCGGCCCTCCCCTTGCTGGGTGCGCCGTCATGGGCTCCGCTGGATCGGGCACGACGCCAAGAGCTGGTTGCAGAGCTGGCCGCGCGGATTGCATCCGATGGACCGCCTCACCTCCATCCGTGGCGCGGTGTCGGCCGAGAGGCGCTCGATCCGGCCGAAATGGCTGAGCTGCAGAAATCCATGGACAGCGTCTCGCAGGCCGTCACCCGTGTCTCCACGGGCGCAGCCAAAGTGAGTGGCCTGTTCGATCTGCCGACGCCCACAACCCTTGCCGGCACAACCGATGTCCTGGCCTTCGCGGAAGCGGCTGCCGCGATGCCGGAATGCGACCGGGCTGCATTTCGCGATCCGATCTGGAGCCGCGGTGCCGAGGTCGCCGACATCATCGACAAGGGGTTCCGCTATTCGAAACTGAAAACGGCTTTCGAATCGGCGTTCGTCGATTCCGCCTGGGATGCATCGGTCGCCGAATGCCGCAAAGTGATCGCGGAGAAAGGCCGCTACTGGTTGCGCATGCTGAGCTCGCGCTATCGCGAGCAGATGGCGCTGCTGACCTCCTACCTGAAGGTGCCGATGCCGAAATCGCTCGAGCAGCGGCTCTTGCTGATCGACGGGCTCATGGCCGCGCAGGCCGCGCGCCGATCCTTCGGCGACGTCCAGGCCGCAGGCAGCACAGCTTTCGGGACCTCGTGGCAGACGGACCAATCGGATTGGGACGCACTTTCGAGGTTCACGGGCTGGTGGGGAGCCTTTCCGAAGCAGTTCGTGGACGATGCAACGCGGGAACGCCTGACGCATTTGACCCTATCGGCAGACGATCGACAATCGATCGAACGATTGAAAAGCGATCTCGCGAGCACGAGATCCGGCCTGCGGCGGCTCATCGACCTGCTGCATCTCGAGCCCGATCGCATTCCGCTCGATGCCGGCGATCGGATTCGGTTCGGCGAACTGCTGCAGACCCTGTCGGAGTGGCAGAATTCGACCGAGCGCCTCACGAAATGGATCGCGTTCATGGAGCGGGTCCGCCTCGCGCGCACGGATGGTCTCGCGGCACTGGTCGATGGCACGCTCGACGGCTCGCTGCCGGGCAGCGCGCTGGAAGAGACCTTCGACAGATCCTATTACGAAGCCATGCGCGGCGTGATCTTCGCAGACCATCCCGAGCTGAAGCGCTTCGACGGGGAGTCGCATAGCCGGCTCGTCGAAGGATTCCGTAAACTCGATATGGAGCGCATGCGGCTGGCCCGCGACCAGATTGCCCACGAGCATGCCTCGGCGCTGCCACGCAACGGCGGCGGCATTGGCCCCCTCGGCGTCTTGAACGGTGAGCTCGCCAAGAAGCGCAATCATCTGCCGATCCGCCAGCTCCTGGAGCGCGCCGGCCCGGTCATCCAGCAGATCAAGCCGATCTTCCTGATGAGCCCGTTGTCGGTCGCCCAGTTCCTCAGGCCCGGCGCCATCGCCTTCGATCTGCTCGTGGTCGACGAGGCCTCGCAGATCGAACCGGTCGATGCGCTCGGCGCCGTCGCGCGATGTCGGCAGATGGTGGTGGTCGGCGACGAACGGCAACTGCCGCCGACGCGCTTCTTCGCGAAGCTGACTGGAAACGACGACGAGACAGATGACGAAGACCAGCCGACCTTCCAGGTCAAGGATGCCGAAAGCATTCTCGATCTGTGTCTGGCGAAGGGCGTTTCGCATCGGATGCTCAACTGGCACTACCGCAGCAAGCATCAGTCGCTGATCGCGGTCTCCAACAAGCAGTTCTACGACAACCGGCTGTTCATCGTGCCGAGCCCGTATGACGCGGTCGCCGGAATGGGACTGAAATTCAACTACAACCCCGATGCACATTATGACCGCGGCAACAGCCGCACCAATCCTCGGGAAGCACGACTCGTGGCCGAGGCGGTCATGCGTCATGCACGCGAGACACCGGAGCGGAGCCTCGGGGTCGCAACCTTTTCGGTAGCGCAGCGTCAGGCGATCCAGGACCAGCTCGAACTGCTGCGCAAGGAGCGGCCGGAGACCGAGGACTTCTTCGTGCGCGGCACCAACGAGCCGTTCTTCGTCAAGAACCTCGAGAACATCCAGGGCGACGAGCGCGACGTCATCTTCATCTCCATGGGATATGGACGGACCAAGGACGGCTTCGTGTCGATGAGCTTCGGCCCTCTCAACTCCGACGGGGGAGAACGCCGCCTGAACGTCCTGATCTCGCGCGCGAAGCTCCGATGCGAGGTGTTTTCCTCGATCACCGGCGACGACATCGATCTGTCGCGCGCCAAGGGCCGAGGCATCGCGGCGCTCAAGACGTTCCTGACCTTCGCGCAGACCGGACAGCTCGGCATCGCGCAGGAAACCGGGCGGGATCCGGATTCCATCTTCGAGGAGCAGGTCGCAGCACGGCTGCGAGCGCTCGGCCACGACGTCAAGACCCAGATCGGCACAGCCGGTTTCTTCGTCGACCTCGCCGTCGTCGATCCCGACAAGCCCGGCCGCTTTCTGCTCGGCATCGAATGCGATGGCGCCCCATATCACGCGTCACGCTCCGCGCGAGACCGCGATCGCCTCAGACAGAACGTCCTTGAGGCGCATGGCTGGGTGCTGCATCGCATCTGGTCGACGGACTGGTTTCTGCGGCCCAAGGAGGAAACCGATAAGGTCGTCCGTGCGATCGAGGCGGCGAAGATGCACTGGCGGGAGGTCGACGAAGGCGCGATTGCAGCGCCCGCTGAACCTCCAATAGCCGCCGAAGCGCCTGCATGGGAGGATGCCGTCGTCAGCACCGCGGACGTGGCCCCGCAGGCGCCGGCGGCGGTCGCTTACGAGGAAGCCAAACTGCGCGTGCGCCGGGAGATCGAGCCGCACGAAACCTCGCTTGCCGACATGACGCGGCACATCGTCGAGATCGTCATCGTCGAAGGACCGGTGCATGAATCCGAGATCATCGTCCGGATCAGATCGGCCTGGGGCCTGGCGCGCGCCGGGAATCGGATCCGCGACGCGGTACGGGCGGCGCTGACATCCGCGGCTGCGAAGGGACAAATCTCGGGAGGCCCGTTCTACGCCGTCCCCGGTCAGCCGCTGGCGGTGCGGAGCCGTGAGAACGTGCAATCGCAGACGCTGCGGAAGCCCGAGATGCTGCCGCCGGATGAAATCAAGATGGCGATGGTTCAGGTGGTGGAGCAGAACTACGGCGCCGAGGAGGACCAGTTGGTCCAGGCGGTCGTTCGCCTGTTCGGCTTCGGAGCGACGAGCGCGCAGTTGCGCGAAGCCGTTCGAGGCTGCCTCACCGATCTGCTCGACAATGGCCTGCTGCGCCGTGAGGGAGAGCTGGTCATCAAGCCTCAGGAAGCGCCGCTCGCCGACGGCTAGCGAAGCAGGCACTGTCTGCCCGGCGCGCGCCGATCGTCCGTCACTCAGCCAGATCGGCCCTGAACAGATCGCGCAGCGCCTTCGGGATCGGATGCGCCCTGCCGGCGCTGACGAAGGCGACGCGCACGTCGGCCCTCACCAGCACATCCTCCCCACGGCGGACCTCCTGCGCCAGCGTGATCGAGGCGCCCTTGACCGCGACCGGCCATGTGACCACGTCGAGCACATCGTCCATGCGCGCCGGACGGAGAAAATCGAGCGTCATCGCCCGCACCACGAAGGCGAAGCCCGGCGCCTCGTTCTCGGCCTCCGCAAACAGCGCGTGCTGGTCGGCCCCCTTCAGCCGCAGATGGTTGGTGCGGCCGCGCTCCATGAAGCGGAGATAGTTGGCGTGATAGACGATGCCGGAAAAATCCGTGTCCTCATAGTAGACACGGACCCGCATGTGGTGGCGGCCGTCGCGGATCTCGCCGTCGAGATGTTGATGGGTCACCGGAAGGCCCTCGGTTGCCGGGAATGGCGGTCGTTTCGCCCAATTCCGCGGCTCGCGCAAGCGCCAGGGCGATCTACGAAGTGACCTCCATAGGTTCCCCGCCGACGGTCACCAGCACGATCTCCGGCGGCATGCCGATCCGTACCGGCATGATGCTGCAGCCGAGCCCGCCGGAGACGATGACGTCGCACTGCGTGCGGATGTGACCATAAGACAGATCGATGCCGTCGCGCGTCGGAACCGCTGGCGACCAGCCGAGGACGCGAACCTGCCCGCCATGGGTATGGCCGGACAGTTGCAGCGACACCCGTGCAGGTACGCGCAGCGCGATGTCAGGCTCATGCGCCAGCAGGATCACCGGCGCGCGGTCGGTCACCTTCCGGAGCGTGCCTGCGAGGTCATCGATGCCGATCCTTGGCATCGGCCGGAAACGTCTTGCGGGCATGTAGGCCAGCTGATCGCCGAGACCGGCCAGCCAGAATGCATGGCCATCCTTGCTCAGCCGAACCGCGTCATTCTCGTAGACAGGAATGCCAACCGCTTCGAGCGCCTTCTGAGCCACCGGCGCTCCGTGGCCATCGCGCTGCACGGTTCGATCGTCCCAGTAGTCGTGATTGCCGAGAATGGCGTGGACGCCGAGTGGCGCTTTCAATCCAGCCAGCACCGGCGCCCAGGCTGCAGCGTCGATGCGTCCGATGTGATGGCGATGGCCGGCGACATAGTCGCCGAGCAGCACGATGATGTCCGGCTGCAACGCGTTGGTTCGTCCGACGATTGCTTCGATATGCGCGAGCGACATCCAGGGATCACAGGCGTGGATGTCCGCGATCGCGGCGATCTTCAGTGTCAGGCCGGCCGGCCAGTTGCGGGGATGAACGTGATAGTCCGTGACGCCAAGACGCAGCGGCTCGACGCCGACGCCATAGGTCGCGGTCGAAAAACCAGTCGCGGCAAAACCGCCGGAGAAGGTGAGAAAGCGACGGCGTGACAGCATGGGCAAACTCCTCGCACGCAATCCGTTTCGCCGATCATTGCAACCGATTTCGGGTGGGTCTGTGCAGATTGTCAGCAGATTCGTTAAGCGTCGTCTTCATTGCCGAACAGGCCGAACTGGCTCGGATCACGGTTCGGCTCGGCCAGGCCGAGATGGCGGAAGGCATGTGATGTCAGCAGCCGGCCGCGCGGGGTCCGCTGCAGATAGCCGCATTGAATGAGATAGGGCTCGATGATGTCCTCGATCGCATCGCGCGGCTCCGACAGCGCCGCGGCCATCGTCTCGACGCCGACGGGCCCGCCGCCATAGTTCATGGCGATGGTCGTGAGGTAGCGGCGGTCCATCGCGTCGAGCCCGGCCGCATCGACCTCCAGCGCGCTCAGCGCGTGATCGGCAATGGCGCGGTCGATTGCGGTCGCATCGGCGGCGGATGCGAAGTCGCGCACGCGGCGCAACAGGCGACCCG
>JBARNF010000861.1:0-1617 GCA_049802835.1 Bradyrhizobium sp. | reverse complement strand
GCGTCACCCAGATCGTCAGCGTCTACCGCCAATCCAAGGGTGAATTCCTGCTCATCCTGGCAACAGCCGCCGCCATCGTCGCTCTCCCGATCGAGCAGGGCGTCGCGCTCGGCATTTCGCTGTCGCTGCTGCACGGCATCTGGAGCACGACACGCGCGCATCTCATCGCCTTCGAACGCGTGCCCGACACGACGATCTGGTGGCCGGCGCATCCGCAGATCAAGGGCGAGGTGTTATCGGACGTCGCGGTGGTCGGCTTCCAGGCGCCGCTCAGCTTCCTCAACGCAGCGACGTTCCGCGCCGACCTGCAGCACATGCTGCGCAGCCGCAAGCCACGGCTCCTCGTGTTCGAGGCGAGCGCCATCGTCGAGATCGACTTCACCGCCGCGCAGGCTCTGCGCGACGTGATGCACATCTGCAACGAGGCCGGGACGATCTTCGCCGTGGCGCGGCTGGAATCGCTGCGGGCCCAGGAGGCATTCGAACGGTTCGGTCTCTACGACGTGCTGCCGAGAGACCACGTATTCCACAGCGTCGATCTCGCGCTGCGCAGCTTGGCTCCCGCGCACGATATCAAGTGATACAAACCGTTACGCAACGCAGCGACGACCGACATCTGCCGGCAAACTTCACCGCCGACAAATCCTCGCCTCAGGACGCCCGGCCCGCCGGCCTCGGCACAAGCGAAGGATCGTCGTTCATGCGCAAGCTGCTTCCGCTGCTGTTGATAGCTGTTTCCATCGTAACCGCACAGGCTCAGGACATGAGCGCGATGCGCCAGGCCTGCGGCAGTGACGTGCGCGCGCTGTGCTCGGGAATCATGCCGGGCGGCGGCCGCATCAAGCAGTGCATGGTCGAGAAGTTCGACAGGCTCTCCGACGGCTGCAAGACGGCGCTGAAGGACGCAAAGGCACAGCAGGGCGGCAAATGATGCGCGTCAGGCTCGGCGTGTTGCAACACCCGTCAGCTGCCGTTCATGTTCATTGCAGCGAATACACTGTAGGGACGACCCTGCGGCGAATAGAATGCAGCCATGCGTCACATCGTCCCCATAGCTGCACCGCGTGATCAGCATCGCTGGCCACTATGGTAATTGGTAGAGGTTTCGCGACGTTGCAAAATTTGCGAAACCGAAACCCATCGGACAGCGTCTAACGACTGGACTGATTCGAAACCAACCGAGAGGACCGCACCGAAATGCGCAATCTGTTCACCTCTGCCCTGCTCGCCGCAACCGTCATGTTGGGCGGATCGGCGGCCCATGCCTTCACGCTGCCGGCCCAGCCCGCGGCCCCGGACAGCAATGTCGAGCGTGTGGCCGGCGGCTGCGGTCCCGGCTGGTTCCCCGACCGCTTCGGCCGGTGCCGCCCTGCCCCCCGCGCCTATCGTCCCTATGGCTACGGCGGCTACGGCTACGGCCCACGAAACTGTTTCGTGCGTCCGACGCCGTGGGGACCGCGCCGCGTCTGCCGTTGATTTGATCCGATGACGAACAGCGCCGCCGCGTGTTGAACGCGGCGGCGCTTTCTATTTGGCGATTCGGCACGAAGTGGACTTGCCGAACCTGAGCGGCGCGCTCGGTGCACCTCGCCCCGCTTGCGGGGAGAGGTCGGATTG
>JBARNF010000860.1:0-10328 GCA_049802835.1 Bradyrhizobium sp. | reverse complement strand
GCCGCCGACCCCGAGCTTGATGAAGGCGCAGTTCATCCGCGCGGATTTGCTGGCGATGCGAATGTCGGCGGCGAGCGCCAGGGCAAAGCCGCCGCCGGCCGCCGCGCCCTGAACCAGCGCGATGATCGGTTGCGGGCAGCGCCGCATCAGCATCACGATGTCGGCGATCCGGCGCTGCAGATCCAGCGACTCGGTCACGCCGGGCGGCTCCCTCTGTCCGGCGTGCCGCTTCATCGCGTCCTTGAGATCGAGCCCAGCACAGAAGTTCTTGCCGGCGCCCTTCAGCACGACGACCCGCGTGGTACGATTGCGCTGCAGGCTGTCGAAATAGCTGCTGAGTGCGTCGATCAGCGCCGGATCGAGCGCGTTGAGGCTCTCCGGGCGATTGAGCGTCACCCGGTCGACACCATTGTCGTGCTCGATCAGCAGCGGTTTGGACATGGCGCGCGCTCCACCCTCACTTGTCATCCCGGCCGAGCAGCACATCGTTGCTAGCCGGCATTATTTGGCTCGCTAGCGCGTCGCGCTCGCTGCACCTCGCCCCGCTTGCGGGGAGAGGTCGGATTGCATCGTCAGATGCAATCCGGGTGAGGGGGTACAGGTCTCTCCACGGACACTTCCCGTGCGGCTGCCCCTCACCCCAACCCTCTCAGCGCGAGCGAAGCTCGTCGCGGCCCCGTAAGGACGGGGAGAGGGAGCGCACTGCGCCCAGGCTCTCTTACCTCTTTCCCCTTACCGCGGCGCCATGCGGATGGCGCCGTCGAGGCGGATGGTCTCGCCGTTCAGCATCGGGTTCTCGACGATGTGGACCGCGAGATTGCCATACTCCGAGGCCTCGCCGAGGCGGGCCGGATGCGGCACCTGGGCGCCGAGACTCTTACGCGCCTCCTCGTTGAGACCCATCAGCAGCGGCGTCAGGAACAGACCGGGCGCGATGGTGTTGACGCGGATCTTCTGGCTGGCGAGATCGCGCGCCGCCGGCAGCGTGAGACCGACCACGCCGCCCTTCGACGCCGAATAGGCGATCTGTCCGATCTGGCCCTCGAAGGCGGCGACGCTGGCGGTGTTGATGATCACGCCGCGCTCCTCGCCGATCGGCTCAGCGGTGATGATGCGCTCCGAAAACAGCCGCAGCACGTTGAAGGTGCCGATCAGGTTGACGTTGATGATGCGCGCGAACTTGGCCAGCGGATAGACACCATCCTTGCCGACGATGCGCTGCGAGCCGCCGATGCCGGCGCAGTTCACCAGCACGCGGGCGACGCCGTGCGCGGCCTCGGCCTTGGCGATACCGGCCTTGACCTGCTCCTCGTCGGTGACATCAGCATGGATGGCGACGCCATTGAGCTCGGCGGCAACCTTCTCCGCGTTCTCTTGGCTCTGGTCGAGCACCGCGATCCTGGCGCCCTTGGCGGCCATGGCGCGCGCGGTGGCGGCGCCGAGACCCGAGCCACCGCCGGTGATGAGAACGGCAACGTTGTTCAGCTGCATGGTACGTTTCCTCCTTGGACGTTTCTTTGTTTGCGAATAGCGAATGGGGAGTAGCGAATGGCGAAGGATAGCGCCCTATTCGCACCTCCCTACTCGCCATTCGCCCCTTTCAATATTCCGCCGCAGATCAGCGCCTCCATGTGGGCGATGTACTGACGGCAGACATCATCGGTGACCGGGCCGACGCCGATCGCGCGCGACATCGCATGGCGGCCGAAGAACAGGTGATCGCAGGCACCGATCAGGCTGGTGTAGAACAGCACCGGATCGACGGCGCGAAACTCGCCCTTGGCGACGCCCTCGTCGAGCAGCCTGCGATGAAAATCCAACAACGGCGCGACGAAGAACTTCGAGACCTCGTCGGCGGCCTCGGCACTGCTCTCGTGGAGCAGATAGTGGATCAGCCGGTTCATGTAGGGAAACCGGTAATAGGCGCGGATGATGCCGTTGATGTGCAGCTTCAGCTTGGCAGTCGGCGCGATCGGCTGCGCCAGCAGGAATTCAAGATTGATCACTTCGGTCGCAGCATCGCGCGCCAAGAGCGCCAGCAGCAGCCCGTCCTTGTTGCCGAAATGATACTTGACGAGCGCGGCATTGGCGCCGGACTTCTGTGCGATGTCGCTCAGCGAAATCTCGATCGACGACCTCTGGATCATCAGCTCGCTTGCCGCGTCCAGCAGCTTCTCCGCGGTGGCATTCCGCGCCACGGCAAGCTTCTCCGACACGCTGTTCTGAAGCTGAGGTCCCAAAGCGTTTCTCACAATTGATCGGGCCAGCTAAGCCGAAGCCGGAGCCGAGCTCAAGAGTTAATTGATCGATTGACTAACCGACATCCTGGCATTTAAATCGGCCCCAACCACGAAAGACCAAGTCTAGGGAGGACACGTCATGGCGGAAGCCTACATCGTCGCTGCTGCGCGCACGGCCGGCGGTCGCAAGGGAGGCCGCTTGGCCGGCTGGCATCCGGCCGATCTCGCCGCGAAGGTGCTGGATGCGCTGGTCGATCGGTCCGGCGCCGCGCCCGACCAGATCGAGGACGTGATCATGGGCTGCGTGATGCAGGCCGGCGAGCAGTCCAACAACATCGCCCGCAACGCGGTGCTGGCGTCCAAGCTGCCGGAGAGCGTGCCGGGCACCTCGATCGACCGTCAGTGCGGGTCGTCGCAGCAGGCGCTGCACTTCGCCGCGCAGGCGGTGATGTCGGGCGCCATGGACGTTGTGATCGCGGCCGGCGTGGAATCGATGACCCGGGTGCCGATGGGCCTGGCTTCGAGCCTGCCCGCCAAGAACGGCTTTGGGCACTACAAGAGCCCGAACATGGAGAGCTGCTATCCCAACATCCAGTTCAGCCAGTTCACCGGCGCGGAGATGATGGCGGAGAAGTACGGCCTGTCGAAGGACGACCTCGACGAATACGCCTACAACAGCCACCAGCGCGCGATTGCGGCCACCCAGGCCGGACATTTCAAGGACGAGATTATCCCGCTTCAGATCACGCGCGCCGACGGTTCGCCCGACACCCACCACATCGACGAGGGCATCCGGTTCGATGTCAGCCTCGACGGCATCAAGGGCGTCAAGCTGATCGCCGAGAACGGCAAGCTCACCGCCGCATCTGCAAGCCAGATCTGCGACGGCGCGTCGGGCGTGCTGGTCGTCAACGAACGCGGCCTGAAGTCGCTCGGGGTCAAGCCGCTGGCCCGCGTCCACCACATGACGATGATGGGCGGCGATCCCGTCATCATGCTGGAGGCACCGCTGCCGGCGACGCAGCGCGCGCTGCAAAAGGCCGGCATGTCGATCGACGAGATCGACCTCTACGAGGTCAACGAGGCGTTCGCCTCTGTGCCGACCGCGTGGCTGAAGGCCACCGGAGCCGACCCGAGCCGGCTCAACGTCAATGGCGGCGCGATCGCACTCGGCCATCCACTCGGCGGTTCCGGCACCAAGCTGATGACGACCTTGCTGCACGCGCTGAAACGGCGCAACAGGCGCTACGGCCTGCAGACGATGTGCGAAGGCGGCGGCATGGCAAATGTGACGATCGTGGAACGGCTGTAGCAACAACGACGGTGTCGTCCCCGCCTGGTGCGCAACTGCGCACGCGGCGCGGGGACCCATAAGCACCGAGTTGATTCTTGCGCGAGCTGTAGCCGCAGCTCGCCTTCACCACAGGCTCCTGTGGTTATGGGTCCCGGCGCAAGGCCGGGACGACACCTTTTTCCTTTATTCACGGTGTGCCCGTCATGACCCACCCCTCCATCCACGCCCAAAGCCAGCCCGACAAGATCGCCTACCAGATGGCGGGGACCGGCAAGGCCATCACCTATCGCGAGCTCGATCAGCTCTCGAACCAGGGCGCGCAGCTGTTCCGTGCGCTCGGGCTCAAGGCGGGCGATCACATCGCCTTCCTGATGGAGAACCGCCTCGCCTTCATGGAGATCGCCTGGGCCGCGCAGCGTTCCGGTCTCTACTACACCGCGATCAGCCGCTATCTCACCAAGGACGAGATCGCCTACATCATCAAGGATTGCGGCGCCAAGGTCTTCATCACCTCGCCGACTTGCGCCGAGCAGGTGCGCGATCTCGTGACCGCCGCTGATGGACCGCTGCTCTTCATGGTCGACGAACCGGAGCCCGGCTTCCGCTCCTGGGACAAGGAGGCCGGCGCACAGCCGAAGACGCCGATTGCCGACCAGGTCGCCGGCTATGACATGCTGTACTCGTCGGGCACGACGGGACGGCCGAAGGGCATCAAGAAAGATTTCGAGGGCAATCCGATCGAGCAGGCCAGCCCGTTACTGCGCGTGCTCTGCGCAGACATGTGCGGCATGAATGCCGAGAGCATCTATCTGTCGCCGGCGCCACTCTATCACGCCGCGCCGCTGCGCTTCAACATGATGGCAACGGTGCTCGGCGGCACCTCGATCATCATGGAGCATTTCGACGCCGAGGACTTCCTCAGGCTCGTCGAAAAATACAAGGACACGCAGTCGCAGCTGGTGCCGACCATGTTCGTGCGCATGCTCAAGCTGCCGGAGGAGATCCGCAAGAGCTACGACGTCTCGACGCTGAAAGGCGCGATCCATGCCGCGGCGCCCTGCCCGGTCGACGTCAAGGCGAAGATGATCGAATGGTGGGGACCGATCCTGATCGAGTACTACGCGGGCTCCGAAGGCAACGGCGTCACCGTCTGCACGTCCAAGCAGTGGCTCGAGCATCGCGGCAGCGTCGGCCGCGCGGTGGTCGGCAAGATCAAGATCCTCGGCGAGGACGACAAGGAGCTGCCGGCCGGCGAGATCGGCTCGGTCTACTTCGCGGATGCGCCGGTGTTCTCCTATCACAACGACCCCGAGAAGACGAAGCGCGCCTACAACGACAGGGGTTGGTCGACGCTCGGCGATGTCGGCTATCTCGACGCCGACGGCTTCCTTTATCTGACCGATCGCAAGTCCTACATGATCATTTCCGGCGGGGTGAACATCTACCCGCAGGAGACCGAGGACATCCTCATCACCCATCCCGATGTCGCCGACGTCGCCGTGTTCGGCGTGCCGAACGAAGAGATGGGCGAGGAGGTCAAGGCCGTGGTGCAGCCGCACGACATGGCGCGCGCCGGCAAGGATTTTGAGCAGCAGCTGATCCTGTTCTGCCGCCAGCATCTGTCGCCGATCAAATGCCCGCGTTCGATCGATTTCGAGCCCGAGCTGCCGCGCACGCCGACCGGAAAATTGGTGAAGCGGCACCTGCGCGAACGCTACTGGCCGAAGAAGGGCGCGGCGTAGCTCCCGGCAGGCTGTCGTCCCGGCGAACGCCGGGACCCATAACCACCGCAGTCAATGATGCGAAGACTTTAAACTCCAACTTGGCGCCCCATGAGCGCCTGTGGTTATGGATCCCGGCTCGCTTTGCTCGCTTGGCCGGGCGACGCGAGGAGAGTTCACGCCATGTCTCAGTCTCTTCCACCCCTCCCCCTGCCACCATCGATCCGCTCCCGCTTCGTCGACGGCATCAACGGCCTGCGCATGCATGTGCTCGAAGCCGGGTTCGAGACGCCGGGACGGCCATGCGTACTTTTGCTGCACGGCTTTCCCGAGCTCGCCTACAGCTGGCGCAAGGTGATGCCGGCGCTGGCCGCGGCCGGTTATCACGTGCTCGCGCCGGACCAGCGCGGCTATGGCCGCACCACCGGCTGGAGCACCGACTATGACGGCGATCTCGCGCCGTTCCGGTTCACCAACCTGGTGAGGGATGCGCTCGGTGTCGTCTATGCGTTCGGCCATCGCCATGTCGCTGCGGTGATTGGACATGATTTTGGCAGTCCGGTCGCGGCCTGGTGCGCCATGATCAGACCCGACGTCTTCCGCTCGGTGGTGATGATGAGCGCGCCATTCGCCGGGCCACCCGCGGCGCCGTTCGATGTCGCCAGCCATCCCGTCGCACCGCAAGAGGATCCCGTTCATCGCGAGCTTGCCGCGCTGCCGCGGCCGCGCAAGCATTACCAATTGTACTACTCGACGCGCGAAGCGAACGCCGACATGCACCGCGCGCCGCAGGGTCTGCATGATTTCCTGCGTGCCTATTATCACCACAAGAGCGCGGACTGGCCGGGCAACATCCCCACTCCGCTGCAGGCCTGGAGCGCTGGCGAGCTCGCGAAGCTGCCGACCTACTACGTGATGGATCTCGACAGGACGTTGGCCGAGACGGTCGCCGAGGTGATGCCCAGTCGCGACGAGGTCACAGCCAATCGCTGGCTGCCGGACCACGAGCTCGCGGTCTATACCGCCGAATATGAACGCAACGGCTTTCAAGGCGGACTGCAATGGTATCGCTGCGGCACGTCGGGCCTGTTCGACGCGGAATTGCAGATTTGGTCCGATCGCCGCATCGACGTTCCGTCGGCGTTCATCTCCGGCCTGCAAGACTGGGGCATCTACCAACGGCCCGGCGTGTACGAAGCGATGCAGTCCCGAATCTGTACCAACATGATCTTGTGCGAGCTGATCGATCGCGCCGGACATTGGGTGCAGCAGGAGCAACATGAACCAGTCAATCGGCTCCTGTTAACGTTCCTGAACAGAACGACAGCCTGATTTCCGACGTCGTTCTGAACTATTAGTCGAATCGAGGAACCAACCTTCGGGGCTCACGTTTCTGCATCCGGGCGATGCGCATCAGGAGATGATTTATGGATAAGAAGATCGCAGGCTTGTTGGGCGCGGTCGCCGCTGTCGGCGCGCTCGGCACGGCGCAGGCATCGGCGGCTCCGGCCCCGACCGAGGTCCTGAATGCCACTTCCTACGCCGACCTGCTCGAACCGATCCCGAACGCCGCTAGGGTGCTGCAGGCGCTCGACGAGCAGGCTCCGCCGGCGGCCGAGCCCACGGTACAATTGGCGCAGTGGTACCACCACCACCATCATCATCACCACCATCACCACGGCTACGGGCGCGGCTATGGCTATGGCTACGGTTACGGCTATGGGCCCCGGGTCTATGTGGTGCCGCCGCGCCGCTATTATCACCATCACCACCACCATCACCACCATCACTGGTACTATGATCGCTATTGATCGCACTGCGATAGCGGTCTGAAGGGTGCCGGCCGCGAGGCCGGCGCCCTTTTCGTTTCAGCCCACGGCCATCATGACTTGCGCGCCTTCTCCTTGGCCGCGCGATGCAGATGGCGGTAGGTGCCGTCGAAGACGGTGTCGGTGCTCGAGACCCATTCGGTCTCCTTGCCCAGCGTCGGCCGGCTGGCATGGATTCGGCGCGACTGCAGCTCGCGCTCGGCGGCCTCGTCGGGTCCCATCGGCTCGACGGTGAAATTGGCCTCCTCAGGGATCACGATCACCTGCGCGAACGGCTCGCCGGGGCGGAAGATGTGAGTCCGGCCTTCCGCCGGAGACTTGAACACGCAGAAGAACAGCATCGGCCAGAAGTTGCGGACCAGCGCCGGCACCGCGATCGGGCAGGTTTCGGTGCGGTCGGTGTAGAAACGCGGATGCGGTTCGGTCCGGATCGCGAAGCCCGGCGGGACCTTGAGATCGAGCAGGATCTGGTAAGTGTAGAAGCCGTCGCCGAAGTTGCGGAACGGCGGCCATTGCAGGCCCGGGCTCGGCGGCTCGCCCCAATCGGCCGCAAGCTCCAGCTGACCGTCTCGCGTGGTCACCCGGAGCTCGAAATCGTACGGATAGAACAGCTCGATGCCGTATTGCGCGCCTTCCGAGAACGGGACGCAGTGCCAGACCTGCTCGTGCGAGCCGTTCGCGCGCGGCTGCCGCTCGCCGGCCCAGCCCGGAATGTCCATCCTGGTCCGGCGTGGCGCCAGTCCTGGATCGTTCAACCGGTATTTGACGCTGTGCATTGGAACTCCTTAGGTAGCTGAGCGGAACGTGAACGGTGAATTAGCGTCGAGGTTCTCTGACTGGGGCCTGAATGCGACGTCACGAAATGTTTCGCGACCACTTAGCGGCCGCAGTTTGACCGCGATGCGGCAGATCCGTATAGGCTTTAGAAACGTTCTAAATTTGAAATTGAGAACGTCAAATCCGGGGACCTTGGAATGAAGAATTTCGCCGACCTCACGGAGCGCGAGATCCTGGCAATCGCGATCTCGGCCGAGGAGGAAGACGGCCGCATCTACATGACCTTCGCCGAGGACCTGGCGGAGCGCTACCCGGACTCTGCCAAACTGTTCGAGCAGATGGCCGAGGAGGAGAAGGGCCATCGGCACATGCTGCTCGAGCTCTACGAGGAGCGGTTCGGCAAGAACCTGCCGCCGATCCGGCGCGAGAACGTCAAGGGCTTCATGAGCCGGCGCCCGATCTGGCTGACCAAGAACCTGTCGCTCGACACCATCCGCAAGGAGGTCGGCACCATGGAGTTCGAGGCCGAGCGCTTCTATGCCAAGGCGGCCGAGCAGGCCAAGGACGTCGGCGTGCGCCGGCTGCTCGGCGACCTCGCCGAGGCCGAGAAGGGCCACGAGAAGGTTGCGGCCAAGCTGACCGACGAGATCCTCAACCCGGGCGTCCGCCACAAGGAAGACGAGACGCGCCGCCGCGTCTTCGTGCTGCAATATGTGCAGCCCGGTCTTGCCGGCCTGATGGACGGCTCGGTGTCGACCCTGGCGCCGCTGTTCGCTGCCGCCTTCGCCACCCACCAGAACTTCCAGACCTTCCTCGTTGGTCTCGCCGCCTCGATCGGCGCCGGCATCAGCATGGGATTTGCCGAAGCGCTGTCCGACGACGGCTCGCTCACCGGCCGCGGTTCTCCGTGGCTGCGCGGCGCGGTCTGCGGCCTCATGACGGCGCTGGGCGGTCTCGGCCATTCGCTGCCCTATCTGGTCCCGGATTCCTGGACCAACGCGTTCTGGATCGCGACCGCGATCGCGGGGGTGGTCGTGTTCTTCGAACTGTGGGCGATTGCCTATATCCGTGCCCGCTACATGGACACGCCGTTCCTGCAGGCGGTGTTCCAGATCGTGCTGGGCGGCGTCATCGTGCTCGGCGTCGGGATATTGATCGGCGCGGCCTAGCGGCCGCCTCGTGTCGTGTCGCGGAACTTCCGATCCTGATTGCGCCAGACCTATTCCGAACGAGGCCCCGCCATGACGCCACGCCTGCACTACGGCACGCCTGCAAAGATCCTCCACTGGCTGGTGGTGACGCTGCTCGTCCTCCAATATCCGGTCGGCTGGCTGATGCCGGATCTCCACGCCAACACGCCGCCCGGCACGCCGATGATCCTGCACATCTCGTTCGGCCTGACCATCCTGGCGCTGATCGTCGTGCGCTTCGCCTGGCGGCTCATGCATCCGGTCGCGCCGGAAAGCTCGCTGCCGCCCTGGCAGCGGTTGAGCTCGGAGGCCGTGCACTGGATGCTTTATGCGATGGTACTGGCGACCACCATCACCGGCTGGCTGTTCGCGTCGTTCCGCGGCTGGAGCGTCTCGTTCTTCTACCTGTTTCCCCTGCCGATGCTGGCCGCACGCAACCCGGCCGGCAACAGCGCCATCGACGGGCTGCACCAGGCTGCCGAATGGCTGCTGCTGATCCTGATCATCGTTCATGTCGGCGCTGCGCTCGCGCACATCTTCATCTATCGCGACCGCATCATGCAGCGCATGCTGCCGGGATAGTTTCCGGCAGGCCATTTCGGTCAAGCCTCCGCCTTCAGCCTCGGCTAGACTTTCCCTCGTCGCGAGACTTTGGAATTGGGCAGCAAGAGACTTGAGGGAGCAGGAACCTTGGCCGCATCGCAATGGACGTTCGCAACCGCCGTCGACACGGCGAAGGCTCTGGCAGATCGCACGATCTCGTCGGTTGAGCTGACCCGGCTCGCAATCGACCGCATCGAACGGCACGACGGCAGGATCAACGCCGTCTGCGTGCGCGATTTCGACCGCGCGCTGGACGCGGCACGCGCTGCCGATGCGGCGCTGGCGCGCGGCGAGCGGCGGCCGCTGCTCGGCCTGCCGCTGACGTTCAAGGAGTCCTTCAACGTCGCCGGCCTGCCGACGACGTGGGGCAATCCGCAGCACAAGGACTTCATCGCGACCGAGGATGCGCTCGCCGTCATCCGTGTGAAGGACGCCGGCGGCATCGTGCTGGGCAAGACCAACGTGCCGCTCGGGCTCGGCGACTGGCAGAGCTACAACGACATCTACGGCACCACGAACAACCCTTTCGACCTCGGCCGCACGCCCGGCGGCTCCTCCGGCGGATCGGCGGCGGCGCTGGCCGCCGGCTTCGGATCGCTGTCGCTCGGCTCCGACATCGGCGGCTCGCTGCGCGTGCCGGCGTTTCATTGCGGCGTCACCGCCCACAAGCCGAC
>JBARNF010000859.1:0-4373 GCA_049802835.1 Bradyrhizobium sp. | reverse complement strand
GAACAGGGCGTGTTCGAGGCTGTCTGGTCGCGGTTGAAATCCGGCAGCCGCCTCGTCGCCAACGTGGTGTCGCTCGAAGGCGAGGCGCGGCTGATCGATCTGTTCGGCCGCCATGGCGGCGAGCTGGTTCGTATCGCCATCTCGCAGGTCAAGCCGGTCGGCCGGATGCATGGCTGGAAGCCGGCGATGCCGGTCACGCAATGGCGGGTGATGAAGCCATGATCGCGCTCGGGATCGGCTGTCGCCGCAATGCGAGCGGAGACGAGATCGGATCTGTCGTCGTGCAGGCGCTGACCGCTGCGCGCGTCGCGGCAGGCGATGTTGCCGTGGTCGCGACAGCGGCAGATAAGCTCAGCGAGCCCGGCATGATCGAAGCCGCAAAGCGGCTTGGCCGTCCGCTGATTGGTCTCGCAGTTGATGATCTCGCGGCGGTCGCCGATCTCGCGGTCACCCGGAGCGATCGCGTCGCGCGTTTGAAAGGTGTGCCGTCGATCGCGGAGACCGCGGCGCTCGCCGCCGCCGGCCGGAATGCGCGGCTGATCCTGCCGCGCATGGCCAACGGCTCTGCGACGTGCGCGTTGGCCGAAGGCGAGGGCGCTGCGGAGGACGGCCGATGACGGTGCATTTCATCGGCGCCGGCCCCGGCGCCCCGGACCTCATCACCGTGCGCGGCCGTGACCTGATCGCACGTTGCCCCGTCTGCCTCTATGCCGGGTCGCTCGTTCCAAGGGCGCTGCTCGATCATTGTCCGCCCGGCGCGCGCATCGTCGACACGGCGCCGTTGTCGCTCGACGAGATCATTGCCGAGATCGCGCGGGCCACGGCCGCGGGCGAGGACGTGGCCCGGCTGCATTCCGGCGATCTTTCGATCTGGAGCGCGCTGGGCGAGCAGTTGCGCCGGCTCGATGCGCTGAAGATTCCCTACACGGTGACGCCCGGCGTGCCGTCCTTTGCCGCCGCCGCGGCGGCGCTCGGGCGCGAGCTGACCTTGCCGGGGCTCACCCAGTCGGTGGTGCTGACGCGCACCTCGGGCCGTGCCTCGGCGATGCCCGAAACGGAGCAGCTGTCGCTGTTCGCGCAATCGCGCGCCACGCTTGCCATTCACCTCTCGATCCATGTGCTGGACAAGGTGGTCGATGAGCTCCGCCCGCATTATGGCGACGATTGCCCGGTGGCGATCGTCTATCGTGCCAGCTGGCCGGATCAGCGCATCGTGACCGGCACCCTCGCGACGATCGTCGGTCAGGTCGCGGCCACCGCGATGGAACGGACCGCGCTGATCCTGGTCGGCCGCGCGCTCGCGGCTGAGGATTTTCGCGACAGCGCGCTGTATGATGCCGACTATCAGCGGCGCTTTCGCGGGAGGGGCGAGTGATCTGGCCCACGGCATTGTCCGATCAGCCGTCCGTCGCGGTCGAACACGGCGACGTCGAGGGCGATCTCGTCGTTGCCGAGCGCGCGGTGCGCCGTGTGCCAGGCGGCCTGGGCGACGATCTCGCCGGCAGGAAATCCGGCGCGTTGCGCGTCCTGCAGCACCTGCAGCGCGGTGTTGGCGTTGCGCGCGGTCGTGACCAACCCGTCCGGAGCGCCCGCGTCGCGCAGCGTGTTCGCGAGCCAATCGAGATCGACCTCGCCGGCGCGCGAATGCAGATCGAGCAGGCCCTGGCCGAGCTTGGTCATCTTGGCGAAGCCGCCGGCCACGGTCACGCGCGGCAGCGGGTGCCGGCGCAGATATTTCAGCATGCCGCCCGCGAAGTCGCCCATGTCGATCAGCGCGGTCTCCGGCAGGCCGTGGAGTTGCTGCACGGCCTTTTCCGACGTGCTGCCAGTGGCGCCTGCGACATGCGGCAGGCCCGCGGCGCGCGCGACATCGATGCCGCGGTAGATCGAGTGGATCCAGGCTGCGCAGCTGAAGGGGACCACGATTCCGGTGGTGCCGAGGATCGACAGGCCGCCGACGATACCGAGCCGCGGGTTCAGCGTCTTCTTCGCCAGCTCCTCGCCGCCGGGAATGGAGATCTCGACGATGATGTCGCGCGTCGCACCCAGCAGCGTCGCCGCTTCGTCGATGGCGGCCGTGATCATCGCGCGCGGCACCGGATTGATCGCGGGCTCTCCCGGCGGCAGCGGCAATCCCGGCTTCGTCACGGTGCCGACGCCCGGCCCGGCGCGGAACGCGATGCCGGAGCCGTCGTCGGCCCGTTGCACCGTTGCCCTGATCACCGCGCCATGCGTCACGTCCGGGTCGTCGCCGGCATCCTTGACGATACCGGCCGTCGCGCTGGCGCCGCTGGCGTCATGCATCGCGACCGCAAAGCTGACGCGGCGTCCGCCGGGCAGGGCGATCTCGACCATGGCCGGACAGCTGCCGGTGATCAGCAGCTCATAGGCCGCGCGCGCGGCCGCGGTGGCGCAGCTGCCGGTGGTCCAGCCACGCTTCAGCGGTCGGTTCGGCGGCGCCGCGGTTTCGATCATGGCCGATCGCATAGCACACTTTGCCATGATCCGGCGGCGTCCCGGCCATGACCGCGGCGGCGCCAAACGGGATCATCGTCGCTGCGCCGCGCTCGGGCGCCGGCAAGACCACCGTGACGCTTGGGGTGCTGAGGGCGCTTGCCCGGCGCGGCAGACGCGTGCAGCCGTTCAAGTGCGGGCCTGACTACATCGATCTGGCGTTTCATACCGCGGCTGCGCAACGGACGAGCTACAATCTCGACAGTTGGGCGATGTCGGAACGGCAGCTCCTGGGGCTCGTCTGGGACGTCGCGGCCGACGCTGATGTCGCCGTCGTCGAGGGCGTCATGGGCCTGTTCGACGGGGCGCCGCAGCCGGGGCGCGCAGGCAAGGGCTCGGCCGCAGATCTTGCGGCGCTGCTCGGCTGGCCGGTGGTGCTCGTGCTCGATGTGAGCGGGCAGACCGAGACGGCCGCGGCCGTCGCGCTTGGCTGTGCGCGTTTTCGCGACGACGTCGAGGTCGCCGGCGTGATCCTCAATCGGGTCGCGAGCGCGCGGCATCGGGCGCTGATCGAGCCGGCGTTTGCGACCGTCGGCATCAGGGTCCTTGGTGCGCTGGGCCGCGACGCGCAATTGACGTTGCCGGAGCGGCATCTCGGCCTCGTTCAGGTCCAGGAACTCACGACGATCGAGGCGCATCTCGATCACCTCGCGGACTGCGTCTCGAAATCAGTTGATCTCGATGCCGTGCTTGCGCTGGTGCAGCCGCTGCGCTTCGCCGAGCACACCGATCGAACGTCGGATTTCGGCATCCGGCCACCGGGCCAGCGCATCGCGCTCGCGGCCGATGCCGCGTTTTCGTTCAGCTATCCGCATCTGCTGCGGCACTGGCACGCGCAGGGCGCGGAGATCGTTCCGTTCTCGCCGTTGAATGACGAAGCTCCCGACCGTGCAGCCGATGCGGTGTGGCTGCCGGGCGGCTATCCGGAATTGCATGCGGGACGATTGGCCTCGGCGCCCGCGTTCCTCGAGGGTCTGCGAGCCATGGCCGCGCGGGGCGCGGCCATCCATGGCGAGTGCGGCGGTTACATGATGCTGGGCACCGGACTCGAAGATGCTGACGGCGTACGGCACGCGATGGCCGAATTGCTGTCGCTCGAGACCTCGTTCGCCCACCGCCGCCTGCATCTGGGCTATCGCCGCGCAACCCTGCTGGCGGACTGCAGCCTCGGGCAGAAGGGAGCGGTCGTTCACGGTCATGAGTTTCACTACGCGACCATCCTGAGCGAGGCGGACGATCCTTTGATCGATTGCCGCGATGCATCGGGCGGTGCGATCGCCGAGCGCGGCGCCCGGCGGGGATCGGTGACGGGGTCGTTCCTGCATGTCTTGAGCGGCGAGGGCCCATGAGCGACGTCAAGCGAGAGCCGCCGCATTTCGATGCGCCCTTCAAGGCGCTGTTTGCCGAACTGGTGCGCTGGCGCCGCGACGTGCGCCGTTTCCGCACCGATCCGGTCCCGGAGGAGCTGATCGAGCAGCTGCTGACGCTTGCCGCGCACGCGCCATCGGTCGGCTTCTGCCAGCCCTGGCGTTTCGTGCTGGTCGAGAGCGCCGAGCGGCGCGCCGCGATCATCGACAATTTCAAGCGTGCCAACCAGGCCGCGCTCGGCGGCTATGATGGCGAGCGCCGGGCGCTTTATGCCGGGCTCAAGCTCGAAGGCCTGACACAGGCGCCGGTGCATCTCGCCGTCTGTGCCGATGAAGGCGCAGAGACCGGTCATCGGCTCGGCCGCGCTACGATGCCGGAAACGCTGCGCTACTCGGTGGTGGCGGCGATCCAGACGTTCTGGCTCGCGGCGCGCGCCGAAGGGCTCGGAGTCGGCTGGGTGTCGATCCTCGATCCGGCGGCGCTCGTTAGGC
>JBARNF010000858.1:0-3747 GCA_049802835.1 Bradyrhizobium sp. | reverse complement strand
GTCGTGGGCGAGGTTGCGGTGCGCCTGACGGAGAATCCGCAGCAGCCCTATTGGGTGCTGAGCTGGGTGACGCGATGACCGGACGCACAATGCCTGCAATGCAGCGGGACGAGGCCTTCGGCGCAGACATCGAGCAGCCACACGCGCTGCTGCACCGGTCCATGCAAGACATGGACAGGACCGCGCTGTTGCAGGGCTTCGGCGACTTCCTGCTGGCAGAAGGCATCGTCGATCGCATGAGCCTCGACCGCGCCGGCAGGGCGGCGCAAACGACCGGCGACAGGCTCGACACCGTGCTGACCAAGCTTGGCCTCGTGTCCGAGACCGGTCTGGTCGCCGCCTTGTCGAAATTCCTGACGCTTGATCTGGTGCGTCCGGATCAGGTCCCGATCGACGCCGTGTTGCCCGAGCTGGTCGAAGCTGAGTTCGTGCGGCACAATCGTGTGCTGCCGCTCGGCTGCAGCGACGGCCGGCTTGCCGTCGGCGTCACCGATCCGTTCAACCACGATCCGATCCGGGCCCTTGCATTCCTCACGGGACTGCCGGTCGACATCAGGCTGTTCACGGCAGCAGATTTCGACAAGGCCTGTGCGGCACTCTACCCGGCCATGTCGCGCGGCGAGGAGGCGCGCGCGATCGGCGGCGCCGAGGCCAACGAGTCCGACGTGCAGCGGCTGCGCGACCTTGCAAGCGAGGCGCCGATCATCCGCCTCGTGAACCAGATCATTGCCAACGCCGTCGAGGCGAGGGCATCGGACATCCACATCGAGCCCAATGTCGACCAGGTGCTCGTCCGCTATCGCGTCGACGGTGCCTTGCGCGCGGTCCAGGTGCTCGCGGTGGACCTGCGTGCTGCGATCACGTCTCGCGTGAAGATCATGTCGAAGCTCGACATTGCGGAGCGGCGTCTGCCGCAGGACGGGCGCATCAAGATCGCGGTTCGCGGTATCGACATCGACTTTCGCGTCTCCACGATCCCCACGGCCTTCGGCGAAAGCGTCGTGCTGCGCGTACTCGACCGCAATCGCGTCAGCCTGGATTCTGCCGAGCTCGGATTTTCCGCGGAGCATATCGCGACGCTGCAGGCGCTGCTGCAGCAGCCCAACGGCATCATCCTGGTCACAGGACCGACCGGCAGCGGCAAGACCACGACGCTTTATACGGCACTGAAGACGCTCAACAGCACCGAGCGCAAGATCTTCTCGGTGGAGGACCCGATCGAGTATCAGATGCCGGGAATCAATCAGGTCCAGGTCCAGTCGGAGATCGGGCTGACGTTTCCCCATGCGCTGCGCTCGATGCTCCGGCAGGATCCTGACATCATCATGATCGGCGAAATCCGCGATCTCGAGACGGCGCGCATCGCCATCCAGGCCTCGCTGACCGGTCACCTCGTGCTGTCGACGCTGCACACCAACGACGCGGCGTCCGCGATCACCCGCCTGATCGACATCGGCGTCGAGAACTACCTGCTGGCCTCGACGCTGAAGGGCGTGATTGCGCAGCGCCTGGTGCGCAGGCTCTGCCCCCGTTGTTCCCAAGAGCATCCGCAGGCGGCCTATTGGGCGGAGAGCTTCGAGCGCTCCGTGACCGGGCTCCGTGCGCACGGGCAACCCGACATTCGCCAGCCGCTCGGCTGCTCCGATTGCAGCGATGTCGGCTTCTCCGGACGTTCGACCATCGCGGAGATGCTGGTCATCGACGAGGCATGTCAGAGCCTGATCCTGGCCAAGGCGTCGGACACCGCGATCGAGCGCGCCGCCCGCGACCAGGGCATGCAGAGCATGTACGAGACCGGCGTCCGGAAGGTCTGGCGCGGCGAGACCACGATCGATGAGGTCCTGCGCGCGACGCGCATGGGATAGGGCGGCGGAACAAGCGATGCATGAGAGCAAGGACAGAGGAGCGTTGCTGGCCACGGTTCGTGCGGCGCGTCCACGCGACTGGGCGCAATCGGCGTTCGCCTGGTGGTGCCGGGAAGCGGCCGATCTGCTGCCGCAACGCTTCGTGGCCGTGCTGGCGCCGGCCGGCCGGCCGAGACTTCTGGTCGATCGCGACGACATGGGGATCCGGCTTCGGTCGAACGATCCACGATCAGGAGTGGAGGCTGTCGAAACCACCCATGCCGGTGAGGTGACGGCGGCGATCGCATCCATGCTGCAGCGTCATGGTCTGGATCGGCGCGACGTCGATCTCGGCCTGCGTCTGCCGGCGGACAGTGTTTTCGCTCGCGATCTGTTGCTGCCGCGCGAGGCGAAGGGCGCGATCGACACGATCGTGCCGCAGGACCTGTTGCGCCGGACCCCGTTCAAGGCAGAGGACATCTATTGCGATCATGTGACCGCCACATCGCCTGACGGCCGGATCGCGGTTCGGCAATGGGTGACGCGGCGTCCTCACGTGCAGCAGGCCGCAGATCTGGTCGGGCTTGCCGTCGCGCAGATCGACTTCGTCGTGTTCGGCGACGATCAGGCCTCGCCGTCGATCCGACTGGCGCGTCCTGTGACCGCCCGCAAGACTTCCACCGTTGCGATCGCCGGGCTCGGTGTGCTCGCCGTGCTACTTGGGTCCGGCATCGCGGTCCTGACATTCGCCCGGCAACAGGCCATGCTGGATAGGCTCGATGCCGAGATCGTCGTGGCCCGCAAGGGCGCCGAGCGCGTTCGCGCCCTGGTGGATCAATTGCGGGAGCGGCGCACGACGCTGTCGCGTCTTCGGCTGCAGCGCAGCGAAGTGCCGGGATTGATCGATGTCTGGGACGAAGCCTCGCGCATTTTGCCGAAGCATTCCTGGCTGACCGAACTGCGGCTCGTGGAGGGGCCGAACCTGCGCAGCGCATCGGTCACGATGACCGGGTTCTCGGCCGCGGCGCCGAGCCTGATCAACACGCTTGGTGGATCGAGACTGTTCGTGGACGCCGCGCTGACGTCGCCGGTGGCGATGGATCCGATCGAGAGCCGGGAACGCTTTTCATTGCAGGCCAGGATTCGAGTGCCTGATGCCTTCAAGGAGCTGGGGCCATGAGTGCATTGACGAGGCGCAGGGACGAGCTCGGGCGCCGCGGCCTGTTCATCGTGGTCAACCTCACGATCCTTGCGCTGCTGTTCTGGGGCTTCGTGGCGCCGATCGCGGCGATGTTCGCGGAGCGGGAGGCGCGAATTCAGCAACAGCAGGCGCTGCTGGCACGGCTGACCGCAATCGCGGCGCAGGCATCGGCCATCGAAGGCCTTGCCTCCGAAACGGAGACGCAGCTGCAGAACGGCGAGTTCCTGACCGGTGCGACCGAGAACGTGATTGCCGCCGACCTGCAGACGAAGCTGAAGACGATCATGGGCAATGTCGGTGCGCAGTCCCGCGCGATTCAATCGCTGCCGGGCCGGACCGTCGATCAGATCAAGTACAGTGGCGCGCGCATCGATCTGTCGGGACCGCTGCCGGCCGTGATGCGCGCAGTGCACGCTATCGAAAGCGCAAAGCCGTATCTCTTCATTGGCAATGCGGTGCTGAAGAGCGGACCTGCGATGCGCCCGGGAGTAGCCGAGGAGCCGGTGCTTCAGGCGCAGCTCGACATCTACGGTGCCGTTCAATGAGGAGCCCTGTGCGATGGCGGGTGACGCCGCTGGCCGGCGTGTTGGCGCTCCTGGCGTGTCTCGATCTGCTGCTCGGAGCGCGGCTCGCGACGTTGGTCGT
Organism: Bradyrhizobium sp.; assembly: GCA_049802835.1. Classification (GTDB taxonomy): domain Bacteria; phylum Pseudomonadota; class Alphaproteobacteria; order Rhizobiales; family Xanthobacteraceae; genus Bradyrhizobium. Next base: position 57 of record JBARNF010000858.1, on the reverse strand, counting down.
GGGCGGAGAAGCCCCCGGCGCCGGCCGCGCGGCGTGGGACGCGCCGGTGCCCCGCGC
>JBARNF010000857.1:0-2853 GCA_049802835.1 Bradyrhizobium sp. | reverse complement strand
ATCCAGAATGTCGCATGTGAATCTGGATCCCTTCGTCGCATTCGCTCCTCGCGATGACGGTTTTGGTGGTTTGCCATGGCGCTGATCGGCCGGCTGATCGTGATCGTGTTCGCGTTTCTCGCCGCGTGCTTCGTGGCGGGGCTGATCGTCGTGACCGCGATCCTGTTCCCGGAATTCTCCGATCTCGGCAACGGGCCCATCGACCAGGGCGCGTTGGAGGTGGTCATCGGCTTTGGCTTCATCTTCGTCTCGGGTTTCGCGCTGATCCCGGCGATGCTGATCGCGCTCATTACCGAGGCATTCTCGATCCGCAGCGTGCTCGCCTATGCGATCGGCGGCGGCGTGGTCGGTGCGGCCTGCTATCTCGGGCTGGTCCCGTTCGATCCGGAGACGTTCCGTTTCGAAGGCATCGTGCGCCGCCATCTGGAGATCCTGACCGGCGCCGGCATCGTCGGTGGGCTCGTCTATTGGCTCGTCGCCGGGCGCAATGCCGGCCGCTGGCGCAGTCTCCCCTCGCGGCTGCCGCCGCCCCCACCGCTGCCGTCGGGGTCACCGCGGTGAGCCGCCGGCCTTTCCATCGCCACGCGCTTTCGCTAAACCGCGCGCCATGAATCGGACCGGACTGTTCATTGCGCTGTCGCTCGCGCTCGTCATCGGCGTGCTGTTCGGCGTCTATCCCGAGCTCGACCTCAAGCTGGCCGCGCTGTTCTACGATTCCCACACGCACGGCTTTCCGCTGAAGCTCGACGGCTACGCCGCGTTCGCCCGCGACGCCGCGATGTGGATCGCCTGGGGCATCGCGCTGCCGCCGATCGTCGCGCTGGTGGTGAAGTTCATCCGCCCCGACCGGCCGCTCCTGATCTCCGGCCGCACCATCGCATTCCTGCTGCTGACGCTGTCACTCTCGGCTGGCGTGCTCACGAACTTCACCTTCAAATCCTATTGGGGCCGGCCGCGTCCGGTCGTCGTGACCGAGTTCGGCGGTGACTTGCCGTTCGTGCCGTGGTGGGATCCGCGCGGCGGCTGCGGCCGCAACTGCTCGTTCTTCTCCGGCGAGGGCGCCACGGCGTTCTGGACGCTGGCTCCGGCGGCGCTGACGCCGCCCGTCATACGGCCCTTCGCCTATGCCGCCGCCACCCTGTTCGGACTCGCGACCTCGGTGCTGCGCATGGCCTTCGGCGGCCATTTCTTTACCGACGTTGCCGCGGCCGGCCTCGTCACCTTCATCGTGATCTGGCTGGCACATGGCTACATCTACCGCTGGCCATCCACGCGCCCGACCGATGCCGGGATCGATGCAGCCCTGACCCGCATCGCATCGCCCGGCTACCGCTTCATGCGCCGCCTGTTTGGTGCACGCCGCCGCGAGGCGGACACCGGCACCGCGGCCTGAGCGCAGCGAGGGCTGCCATTAATCGCGTGCCCAACGGGGCGAAATCTGTTATTTGCGCCGCAATTTCTCACAAATTCACGCATCACGACCCGGTTGGACTCTCCATGACCACGATCCTGAAAAGCCTGCCCAAGGGCGACAAAGTCGGCATCGCCTTCTCCGGCGGCCTCGACACCAGCGCCGCGCTGCTCTGGATGAAGCAGAAGGGCGCGCGCTGCTTCGCCTACACCGCCAATCTCGGCCAGCCGGACGAGTCCGACTATGACGAGATCCCCCGCAAGGCGCTGAGCTTCGGGGCTGAGAAGGCCCGCCTGGTCGACTGCCGCAATCAGCTGGTGCACGAGGGCATCGCCGCGATCCAGTCCGGCGCCTTCCACATCTCGACCGGCGGGATCACCTATTTCAACACGACGCCGCTCGGCCGCGCCGTGACCGGCACGATGCTGGTCGCCGCGATGAAGGAGGACGGCGTCAACATCTGGGGCGACGGCTCGACCTACAAGGGCAACGACATCGAGCGCTTCTACCGTTACGGCCTGCTCACCAATCCGAGTCTCAAGATCTACAAGCCCTGGCTCGACCAGCAGTTCATCGACGAGCTCGGCGGCCGCGCCGAGATGTCGGCGTTCCTGACCGCGAACGGCTACGACTACAAGATGAGCGCCGAGAAAGCGTATTCGACCGACAGCAACCTGCTCGGCGCCACGCACGAGGCGAAGGATCTCGAGAACCTCGACAGCGGCATCCGGATCGTCAATCCGATCATGGGCGTGCCGTTCTGGCGCGAGGATTGCGCGGTCAAGGCCGAGACCGTCGTGGTCCGCTTCGAGGAGGGCCAGCCGGTCGCGTTGAATGGCCAGAGCTTCGCCGATCCGGTCGCGCTGTTCCTGGAAGCCAATGTGATCGGCGGGCGCCACGGCCTCGGCATGAGCGACCAGATCGAGAACCGCATCATCGAGGCCAAGAGCCGCGGCATCTACGAGGCGCCGGGCATGGCGCTGCTGCACATCGCCTATGAGCGCCTCGTCACCGGCATCCACAATGAGGATACGATCGAGCAGTACCGCATCAGCGGCATGCGCCTGGGACGGCTGCTGTACCAGGGCCGCTGGTTCGATTCGCAGGCCCTGATGCTGCGCGAGACCGCGCAGCGCTGGGTGGCCAGTGCGGTGACCGGCGAGGTCACGCTCGAGCTGCGCCGCGGCAACGACTACTCGATCCTCAACACCGAAAGCCCGAACCTGACCTATCAGCCGGAGCGGCTGAGCATGGAGAAGGTGGAGGACGCCGCCTTCACGCCGGCCGACCGGATCGGCCAGCTGACCATGCGCAACCTCGACATCGCCGACACCCGCACCAAGCTGAAGCTCTATTCGGACACCGGGCTGCTGTCGGGTTCGGACGGCGCTGACATCTTCCAGCTCGGTCACGACAAGGGCTGAGCGAGGCTGCCGGACGCG
>JBARNF010000856.1:0-3592 GCA_049802835.1 Bradyrhizobium sp. | reverse complement strand
GATCTGGATGGAAACTCCCAAGGGGGAGAGATTTTCCGATCTCAGACTGAAGCAGGCCGCCGATGTCGGCGCCGAGGTGCTGGTGACGGCGTGTCCGTATTGCATCACCAACTTCACGGACTCCAACCTCTCCGCGGACGGCGCGCTCGAGATCAAGGACATCACCGAAATCGTCCAGGACGTTGTTTGACATGGCGGGCGCACGACCAACATCCGACCGCGCGGACGATCGTATCGGCGACGTGCTGGTCGTCGGCGGCGGGATCAGCGGCATTCAAGCCTCGCTCGATCTCGCCGAAACCGGTTTCAAGGTCTACCTGGTCGACAAGTCGCCTGCGATCGGCGGGAAGATGTCTCAGCTCGACAAGACATTTCCCACCAACGACTGCTCGATGTGCATCGAGTCCCCCAAGTTCATCGAATGCAGCCGGCATCCCAATATCGACATCCTGAGCAATACCGAAATCCTCCGCGTCGAGGGTGACGCGGGAAACTTCCGCGTCACCCTGAACAAGAAGCCCCGATACGTCATCGAAGACCGATGTACGGGGTGCACGACCTGCTCCGAGTACTGCCCGGTCCAGGTTCCCGATCCCTACAATGAGAACCTGTCGTTGGCCAAAGCGGTCCATATCCATTTTTCCCAAGCGGTTCCGCTCATTTCCTATATCGACCCCGAGACCTGCCTCTATCTGCAGGACGAAAAATGCAACATCTGCGTCGGGGTCTGTCAGCACCACGCCATCGATCTGCATCAGAAGCCGGAAAAGCTGGAGGTCGAGGTCGGCGCGGTCGTGCTGTCTCCGGGCTACGAGGTTTTCGACCCGGCGGTGCGGGGCGACTACGGCTACGGCACGATGACGAACGTCGTCACCAGCCTCGAATACGAACGCATCCTGTCGGCCACCGGGCCTTACGAAGGCGAGATCAGGCGTCCGTCCGACGGAAAGCATCCGGAGCGGATCGCCTGGATCCAGTGTGTCGGCTCGCGGCAGGTCATCTCCGGCGGCAACACCTATTGCTCGGCTGTGTGCTGCGCCTACACGCAGAAGCAGGTGATTCTGACGAAAGACCATTACGCGGATATGGACGCGACGGTCTTCCACAACGACATCCGCGCCTTCGGCAAGGATTTCGAGCGCTACTATCAACGGGCGGAAAACCTGCCCGGCGTTCGCTTCATCCGGAGCTACGTGTCCATCGGAAAAGAGATCCCGGGAAGCAAGAATGTCACCATCAGATACGCGACCGATCGTGATGGCGTGAAGGAAGAGGAGTTCGATCTGGTCGTCCTGTCCGTGGGCTTGAGTCCGCCCAAGGATGCGGCGGACCTGGCGAGCAAGTTCGGCATCGAGCTCAATGCGCACGGCTTCTGCAAGACCAATCCGCTCAATCCCATCGAGACGTCACGCCCGGGAATTTTCGTCAGCGGCGCCTTCCAGGGCCCCGTCGATATCCCCGAATCGGTCGTGTCCGCCAGCGCGGCCGACGCGCTGTGCGGCCAGTTGCTCGCCTACCAGCGCGGCAAGCTGAGCCGGGAGCGGGAATATCCGCCCGAACGGGATGTCTCCGAGGAGGAGCCCAAGGTCGGGGTTTTCGTCTGCCATTGCGGCGCGAATATCGGCCGCGTGGTGAATGTTCCGTCCGTGGTCGAATACGCCTCGACGCTCGACAACGTCGTTCACGCCCAGGAAAGCCTGTTCGCCTGCTCGACCGACAATGCCCAGCAGATCGCCGACACGATCCGTGACAAAGCCCTCAACCGCGTGGTGATCGCGGCCTGCACGCCGCGGACGCACGAGCCGCTGTTCCGCGACACGGTGCGGGAAGGCGGACTGAACCAGTATTTCTTCGACATGGCGAACATCCGCGAGCATTGCTCCTGGGTACACTCGCGGGAGAAGGACGACGCCACCGTGAAGGCGAAGGACATCGTCCGGATGTCGGTCGCCCGAAGCACGCTGTTGAAGCCGTTGCAGGAAATCGAGCTGCCGGTCGACAAGGCGGTGTTGGTCATCGGCGGCGGTCTCGCCGGCATGACCAGCGCGCTCAACATGGCCGAGCAGGGGTTCGAGGTCTATCTGGTCGAGAAGGACGCCGACCTCGGAGGCATGGCGCGCCGGATTCATTACACCCTCGAGGGCGTCGACGTGCAGGCGTATCTCGCCGACCTCATCGGCAAGGTCTACCGGCATCCCTCGATCCACGTCGCGACCGATACGACCATCAAGGACGTGTCGGGCTACGTCGGGAATTTCACCACCAAGGTGCGATGGCGGGGACGCATCCGGGAGATCCGCCACGGCGCGGTCATCGTCGCCACCGGCGCGGAAGAGCACAGGCCCGCCGAATATCTCTACGGGGACGACGAGCGGGTTCTCACCCTGCTCGAGCTGGAAAACGAGATCGCCCGGAAGGCCGAAAGGGTGGCGGACGCCCGCACCCTGGTGATGATCCAGTGCGTCGGCTGCCGAACGGCGGAGCGGAATTACTGCAGCCGGGTTTGCTGCAGCCAGGCGATCAAGAACGCCCTGAAGCTCAAACAGACAAACCCCGAGATCGACATCTACGTCCTCTACCGGGACATGCGAACCTACGGCTTCAAGGAGGATTATTACCGCGCGGCGGCCAGCAAGGGCATCAAGTTCATCCGCTTCGAGCCGGGCGACAAGCCCACGGTCGAAGCGGTCGAGGCGGACGGCCGGGCCGTTTTGCGGGTCACCGTGACCGATCCGATCCTGGGTCAGAAGCTCGCGCTCGACGCCGATCTCGTCGCGCTCGCCGCCGCGGTCGTTCCGTCCGCGAGCAGCCGCGAATTGTCACGGCTGTTCAAGGTTCCCTTGAACCCGGACGGTTTCTTCCAGGAGGCGCATGTCAAGCTGCGGCCGGTCGATTTCGCCGCGGACGGGGTTTTCCTGTGCGGGACGGCGCATTATCCCAAGCACATCTCGGAAACGATCAGCCAGGCCTACGGCGCCGCCGGCCGCGCCATCAACGTGCTGTCGAAAAAATCGGTGACGGCGACCGGCGCCGTTTGCGACGTCAATGAGAGCGCCTGCGTGGCGTGCGGAGCATGTATCTCGGCTTGCACCTACGATGCCATCGACTTCAGCGACACGGCGCAGGGCCGGAAGGCGAGGGTCAATCCGATCCTCTGCAAGGGCGACGGTCTCTGCAACACCAAGTGCCCGACCGGCGCCATCTATCTCAATCATTACACCGACGAGGAAATCTTCCGCCAGATCGATGCGGCGTGAAGGAGTGGGTCGCGAATGGCTGTGCATGAATTCAAACCGCGGATCCTGGGGTTTCTGTGCAACTGGTGCAGTTACGCCGGTGCGGACCTGTGCGGAGTCTCGCGTTACCAGTACCCGCCCAGCATCCGGGTGATCCGGGTGATGTGCTCCGGCCGGGTCGACCTCGAGTTCGTCATCCGGGCCTTTGCCAACGGCGTCGACGGCGTGTTCATCGGCGGCTGCTGGCTGGGCGAGTGCCATTACGTCACCGAAGGAAATTACGACGCCCTGAGCATGATGCATCTGGGCAAGAAACTGCTGGAACGCTCGGGCGTGAATCCGGACCGGCTGCGGCT
>JBARNF010000855.1:0-1526 GCA_049802835.1 Bradyrhizobium sp. | reverse complement strand
CCGATCAGTCCCGCCGTGTACGCCGAAGTTCAGCGGCTGTCGCTTGCCGCTCATCGCGCGCTCGGTTGCCGCGGCGGTACCCGATCGGATTTTCGATTCGATGAGGGCGCTGGCGTGAAGGGTCTTTTCTGTCTGGAGGTCAACACCCAGCCGGGAATGACTGAGACGTCACTAGTGCCTGAATTGGCGCAGCACGCCGGCACCACGTTCGAAGAGCTGGTAGGTTGGATGGTCGAGGACGCATCGCTCGACCGCTGAGAGAATAAAAAGGCCCAAACGGCGGGCCTTTGAAGCGAATTCCCTCAAATTTTACTAATCATTTACCAAAAAGACCCAAGACTAGGCATTGGCGGCGCGCCGCGCGCTTGGCTGCCGACTAGTCGTGCGTGCGGACCCTACCGCTGACGGCGGCCTCCGAGGGACGGGGATGGTCTCATCTGAAGCCGGATATCCGGGGCATGCCCGACATCGTGCCCGTGACGGAGCCTGCAGTTCTCGCAGGCACAACGTGTAAAGAGCGGATCGTAATGGACGGTCGAGTAAGCCTCGCTCAAACGCTGAAGCTAAAAAGACGTTCATCGTCCGCTTGGTGGCCGAGGTCGCATGATTGGCGCTGGTCGCGATTTTTACGCCGCTGGGGAAATTCGCTCGACAGCATAAGAGTGCCACGCGGCGCCGGGTCGTCAGCGGCTGCTTTGTTGTTGCTCGCCAGCGTGACCTATGGCGCCGTTATCGGCGGCCACGGGCCGCAGATCTCCGAGAACATTCAAAATCTCTGCGACGCCGTCGCCAATAAACTTGGCTTCCGTATCTCTGAAGTCGCACTGGCTGGTGAACACGAGATCGGTCGCGACGAAATTCTGGTGCTTGCCGGCATCACTGATCGCACGTCGCTGTTGTTTCTCGATGCCGCCCGCACACGCGCGCGCTTGTTGGCCAATCCATGGATTTCAGACGCCACCGTGCTCAAGTTATATCCCGACCGACTGCGCATCGAGATCAAGGAGCGCCAACCTTTCGCTCTCTGGCAGAAGGACGGGCACGTCGCGCTGATTGCAGCCGATGGCACCGTGCTTCAGGAAACTGTGCCCGCCCGCTTTGCCGGACTTCCGCTGGTGGTCGGCAGGGGTGCAGAACAGATCGCGCAAGGTTTTCTCGCTCTCGTTGCGCGCTATCCACTGATTGCGCAATTGAACGAAGCGGCAGTACTGGTGGCCGAACGGCGTTGGAACCTTCACCTCAAAAGCGGCGTCGAGATCTTATTGCCGGAAGGCGAGGCCGAGCAGGCCCTGCGCACGCTGGTTGATCTCGACCGAAGCAAGAAACTGCTTTCGAGGGACATAACGACAGTTGATTTGAGGCTGCCTGACCGGGTCATCGTGCGTCAGTCCGAAAGCGCCGCCGCCGCGCGCGAGCAGGCGCTCAAGGACGCCGAGAAAGCCAAGAAGGGCAAGTCCGGCAAAGGAGGCGAGGCATGACCGTGCTGCGCTTCGGCCTCACTCCGAAGATGAAGCCGGTTTCGCCCA
>JBARNF010000854.1:0-2831 GCA_049802835.1 Bradyrhizobium sp. | reverse complement strand
GACGGGCACCGCGCGCCAATGCCAAGCCGCCGCGCTTCGTCGAACAGCGTGCCGAGAAGCGCGCCATGATCGAGGCGGAGGCGCTACGCAAGCCGGAACCCGAAGCGAAGGCGCTGCCGACCAAGGTGCAGACCGTCGTCGTGACGGCCGACGAGAACGGCATGCGCGTCGACCGCTTCCTCGAAGCGCGCTTTCCGGGGCTGTCGTTCTCCCACATCCAGCGCATCGTCCGCAAAGGCGAGTTGCGGGTGAACGGCAAGCGCGCCGACTCCAAGGACCGGCTGGAGGAAGGCCAGAGCGTGCGCATCCCGCCGCTCAAGCTCGATGCGCCGAAGGAGCGCAGCGGCGGGCTGTCCGAAGCCGAGCAGAAGACGCTCGACACGCTCAAGGCGATGACGCTGTACGAGGACGACGACGTGCTCGTGCTCAACAAGCCGGCCGGGCTCGCGGTGCAGGGCGGCTCCGGCATGACGCGCCACATCGACCAGATGCTGGAGGTGATGCGCGACGCCAAGGGCCAGAAGCCGCGGCTCGTGCACCGCATCGATCGCGAGACCTCCGGCTGTCTGCTGGTCGCCAAGACCCGCTTTGCCGCGACGCATCTGACCGGCGCCTTCCGCCATCGCTCCGCGCGCAAGGTCTATTGGGCGCTGGTGGCCGGCGTGCCGAAACCCAAGCAGGGCCGCATCTCGACCTATCTCGCCAAGGAGGAGAGCGAGGACGACACCATCATGCGGGTCGCCGCGCATGGCGACGAGGGCGCCAGCCACGCCGTGACCTACTATGCCGTGGTCGAGGCCTCCGCCAGCAAGCTCGCCTGGGTGTCGCTGAAGCCGGTGACCGGCCGCACCCATCAGCTGCGCGCGCACATGGCCCATATCGGCCATCCGATCGTCGGCGACCCCAAATATTTCAACATCGAGAACTGGGCGCTGCCGGGCGGCCTGCAGAACCGGCTGCATCTGCTCGCGCGCCGCATCGTCATCCCGCATCCGCGCGGCGGCGTCATCGACGCGACAGCGCCGCTGCCGCCGCACATGCTGCAGTCCTGGAACCTGCTCGGCCTCGAGCACGACCGCTTCGACCCGATCGAGAACGCGCCGGAGGAGTGAGCGGCATCTCGTAGCCCGCATGAGCGAAGCGACATGCGGGTTCGTCGACACCGCACGTGAGACCCCGGATATCGCTTCCGCCTTCGCCCGTTGGGCTGCGGCGTCCGCTCATCCGGGCTACGCAGCTACGCAGTTGCCGGCTTCAATTCCGGAACTGCTCCAGGAACATCCGCAGCGAGTCGTGCGGGGTCTCGACGTCGAGGATGACCCAGCCGTCCGGCCCCTTCACGATGAAGTTCAGGGTGATGCGGCGGCCCTGGTTGTCGAAGCTGGCTGCGACATAGGTCTTGTCGAACTGCCGGCGCAGGATCGAGATCGCGACCGGGCCGAGCTTCCAGCGCGGGCTCTGCACCAGGAAATCGTACGGCTCGCGCCGCGGCGCCGTCCACGCCTTGGCGAGGCTCGGATCGAAGAATTGCCGCGCGGTCTCCGTCGTTCGCGGCAGCCCGCCGGAGAGTTCCGGCGCGCCCTGGCCGTAATGCGCATAGACGTTGCGCACCAGCGATTCCGGCGTGCCGAAGCCGGCTGCGGCCGGGGCGGCGCTGCCGATCAGGACGAGGGCGGAGAGCAGGGCACGCATCGGCAGCTCGCATTTCGGGCGGACAGGGGCTATCTACCCCGCAAACAACGGATCCTGTGTGATGATCCCGCAAGAAGGCCGGAATTCATATGCGTGAACTGTTTGACGAGGTTGTCGGCCGGTCGCCGCTCGATCCGCAGGAGTCGGCGCGGCAGGCGATGCGCGCGCCGCTGCGCAAGCGCTTCTACAAGCAGGCCGGCACGGCTGCGGCCGAGGGCGGCTTCCACGTCACGCTCGATGGCCGGCCGATCCGCACCCCCTCCGGGCGCCTGGTCGTCATTCCCGTCGAGGAGCTCGCGGAGGCGGTTGCCGCGGAGTGGCAGGCCCAGGGCGACAGCATCGATCCCACCACGATGCCGCTGACACGGTTCGCCAACAGCGTCGTGCAGGCGGTCGTCGACCGCGCCGAGGAGGTGCGCGAGGACGTCGCCAAATACCTCCACTCCGATCTCCTGTTCTATCGCGCCGGACATCCCGAGGGGCTGGTTGCGCGCGAGGCCGTGCATTGGGACCCGGTGCTGGACTGGGCGCGCGACGCGCTGGGCGCGCATTTCATCCTGTCCGAGGGCATCAGGCACGTGACCCAGCCCGATGCTGCAGTGCAGGCGGCGCGTGACGCGCTGCCGACCGGCGCCTGGACGCTGGCGGCGGCGCATGTGGTGACCACGGTGACCGGCTCGGCGCTGCTGGCGCTGGCGCTGGTGCACGGCATGGCTGACGCCGACCAGGTCTGGGCGGCGGCCCATGTCGACGACGACTGGAACGCCGCGCAGTGGGGCGCCGATGCGGAGACGATGAGCCGCCGCGCCGCCAAGCAGATCGACTACCAAGCCGCCGTCCGCATCCTCCGGGACGTCGACGTGGCGCTCTGAGGCCGGTTAACGCCGGGTTTAGAGCAGCGCGCTAGGCTATGCACGTAACCCGAGTACGCGCATGGTCCAGAGTGTCACCCCGTCGCCATCCGTGAGCGCCGTCCGCGGCGTCGGCAGCTCGCCCGCCGGACCCACGCTGCAGGCCGGAACGACGCTGCAGGCCGGTGCGCTGCTCAGCGCCAGGGTGCAGCATGTGCTCGCCGAGAACCTGGTGCAGGTCGCGATTGGAAACCTGTCGGTGGAGCTGGCGAGCGGTCTGCCGCTGCA
>JBARNF010000853.1:0-2275 GCA_049802835.1 Bradyrhizobium sp. | reverse complement strand
CCGCGCGCCGGCATGCTTGAGGATGTAGGCGACCTCCTCGGGCTTCAGCATGAAGTTGATCGGCACCAGGACGGCGCCGAGCCGCGCCAACGCAAAGCGCAGCGCCGCGAAGGCATGCGAGTTGCGGGCGAGGATCGCGACACGCTCGCCCCTGCCGACGCCCTGGGATGCGAGCCCTGCAGCCAAGCGGTCGGCGATGTCGTTGAATTCGGCGTAGGTCCAGCTGACATCGCCGCAGATCACGGCCGTCTTGCGGGGCGTGCGCGCCGCGCTCCGGCGCAGGAGGTCGCCGAGCGTCTGCCGCCGTACGATGGAACCCGCCATGGTCATCCCCCCTGTCGTCATGGGGATGGCTGCCTGCCAGGCGATCCGACTCCCCTCCCTGCTTCGCGCCGGACGTCTGAAGGTCCGATCCTGCGGCCGAAAATCGCACAGCCGCTTCGAAGCTTGCAAGGAGGATATTGCCAACGAAAAGAGCGCCTCGATTGCGTCGAGGCGCTCCGGTATCGATCTCAGACCGGGGGAAGCGGTAATTCAGCGCTCGACGAACGCCTTTTCGATCACGAAATGACCGGGCGTGTTGCCGCTGCCTTCGAGGAAACCTCCGGATTCGAACATGCTCTTGAGCTCGTCCAGCATCGCCGGGCTGCCGCACATCATGACGCGGTCCTTGGCGATATCCAGCGGCGGCTGGCCGAGATCGTTGAACAGCTGCTCCGAGGAGATCAGGTCGGTGATACGGCCGCGGTTCCGGAACGGTTCGCGGGTGACGGTCGGATAATACTGCAGCTTGCCTTCGAGCAACGGCCCGAACAGCTCGTCCTCGCGCAGCTTGGCGACGACGCTCTCGCCATAGGCGAGCTCGGCGACCTGCCGGCAGCCATGGACCAGCACGATGCTCTCGAACCGGTCGTAGACGTCGGGGTCCTTGATCAGGCTCACGAACGGCGCGAGACCGGTGCCGGTGGACAGCAGCAGCAGCCGGCTGCCGGGCAGCAGGTTGTCCGGGATCAGCGTTCCCGTGGCCTTGCGGCCGACCAGGATGGTGTCGCCTTCCTTGATCTGCTGCAGCCGGGAGGTCAGCGGGCCGTTCTGGACCTTGATGCTGAAGAACTCCAGCTCCTCCTCGTGATTGGCGCTCGCCATGCTGTAGGCGCGCAGCAGCGGGCGGCCCTCGACCTCGAGGCCGATCATCGCGAACTGGCCATTCTGGAAACGGAAGCCCGCGTCGCGGGTCGCCCGGAACGAGAACAGGGTGTCCGTCCAGTGCTGAACGGAAAGAACTTTCTCTTTATAGAACGCGCTCATGTCGTTTGTTTTTTCACGTGGGCTGAAGTTGGAAGAAACAAGTCGTGACGAGGCAGGACCGCAAAAACCCTATAGATCCAGCGGTTTTCGCGGCCTGATGTACGTGAAAACAGCGAATAATCAACCCGCATGGATGCACCATTGATCACGATCAAACGCATGTCCGCTGCTGCCCGGGCCGGCGCGATCCGCCATTCGTTCGTATACAAACGATAGCGTAATTTACTTGCCGAAAGCGGCTTTTCCCAGCACTTTAATTCCGCACCTCTGGCCTAATCCTTGAGCAATGATTAACCATCCGCACCTCCAGCTCGCCGCTATCAGCCGCTATTGCAGCGAGCGCGGCATTGCCCTCGACGTGCGCGAAGACGGCTGGTTGCTGGTGCTCCACCACCCGGCCAGGCGCCATCTGATCTTCGGCTACGACCTCGGCCTGAACGGTGCGGTGGCGCACAGACTGGCGTGCGACAAGGCCGCAACTGCGACGCTGCTGATGGCCTCCGGAGTTCCCGCGATTCCGCACGCCTTCTTCTTGGCACCTGTGCCGACAAGCCGGACCGAACCGCCCTGGACGCCGATGCTGGAATTGCTCGAAGCCCATCCGCGCGGCGTCGTCGTCAAGCCCAATGAAGGGACCTCCGGTCGTTCGGTCACGCGCGTGGCGACGCGGGACGAACTGAAGCGCGCGGCGGGCGCCATCTTCGACATCGGCGCGAACGTCACGATCTCCCCCTTCGTGGAGATCGAGGACGAAGTCCGTGTCGTGCAGCTCGACGAGGCGCCGCTGATCGTCTACCGCAAGCAGCGGCCCAGCGTGACCGGCGACGGCGAACAATCGTTGCAGGAGCTGGCGCTCGCGGCAGTGGCGGCCGCACGTCGAGAGCGGATGCTCGCGCGCTTGCGAGCCGAGTTCAGCGTCGCCGAGCTCACGGCCCTGGTGCCGGCCGGCGCGCAGCGGCTCCTCAAC
>JBARNF010000852.1:0-7622 GCA_049802835.1 Bradyrhizobium sp. | reverse complement strand
CCACCCACCGCTCCCGGCGGTCGCGGAGCAGCGGCATCGCCACCCGGCGCGCTGTTGCCATAGACGCCGCCGTAAGCCTGCTGGCCAGGCGCCGGGCGATCGGCATAGATGACCGGCGGCGGACCTGCCGGGCGGCCATAGCGCGGATCATCCGGAGACATCACCGGGCCGGTCGGAGCAGCCCCGTAGACCGGTGCGCCGGCAGGACGGCCATAGCGCGGATCGTCGGGCGATAGCACCGGTCCCGGCGGCGGCAGCGCGGCTGAGTTGCCCGGCATGTCCTCATCATCGGCCGCGTCGAAATCCGGGCTCTGGCCGCGGACATCGCCGGGGTAAGGCGTAGGAGCGGGCGAATACGCGCCCGGGGCGGTCTGATAGACCTGCTGTGCCTCGGCAAACGGAGTTGCCGCCACGCCCGCTGCCGCGACCGCGCAAACCGTCAGGATTTGTCTGATCATCATTGCCCTTGCAGTATCCCCAAGCCGCCGATTGGGACCTTTGCCCTGCCAGATGGCCGAAGATAGCGGCGCATTCAAGACAATTCCGGCCAACGCGGTCCCATTTCGGCAATTTGTGATCGCATCTCCGTCGTTGCACGGAAGTCTCACGCCGCCGAAAAAGTGCAGCGAAGCCAGCTCAAGCCGCATCAATGCCGCGATTTGGCGAGCGGGCGGGAACGCATGCGGTATTCTGACTTGGCCTGATTCGCGATGCACGGCAGAAGCCGGCACCGTCGCGAACGCGGCCATTCCCTGTGATCACCGCGTTCCCTACTGGCTCTAAGGTCTCGGCAGTCCCGCTGCCGTGGCGAGAGTTTCCCGTCAATGCTGCCCGGCTTTCGTTTTCTGGTCGCCGCGATCGTCTGTTCCATCTCTCTCACCATCTTCGGCATGGGCGCTGCAGCCCTGTTGCGCGCTGCCCATGAGCAGTTCGCGAGCACCTCATCCTGGCACTCGACCCAGGCGGCCGGATTTACGACGTTCCTGCCGCCGGCCGAACCCGCGCCGGTGCTCGCGGTCCTGCGGGTCGAGCCGATCGCGGCACCGCCGCCGACGCCGCCGAGTCCGATTGATACTCCCTCGGCAGCGGCCGAGCAGTCGAGCGAACCGACCGGCCCAGCACCGGCCGCTGAGAAGGTCGACGTCACCGTCACGGCCGAGACGCCGGCCTTGCCGACACCGTCACTCCCGGCGGAAGCCGTCGACACGGCCAACGCCTCTATCGTTGTCAGGACTGCGTCCGCCACGGACGACCAGATCGAGAGCACCAAGCCCGAGCGCACGATTCCGGACGCGACCGCTTCGGTCGTCGCCTCGATCGACAAGGCGCCCGACAAGCCCAGGATGAACGGCACTCCAGAGAGCCCAACGCCAACCGCGCCACGTGCCTCTGTCGAAGCTGCGATCGTTGCGGTCGCATCGCCGTCACCAATTCCCCAGGTTCTCGCCAGCGCCGACCCGATGATGGCGGCGGCAGCCGCACCGGTGCCAGTTGCGGCCGTGCTCGACCCGATCGCAGCCAAGCTCGCCGCGCTGGCCGAACAGCCGGCCCACCAGGACCGGCCAGCCACGAGCGAACATCGCGCCTCGGTGAAGGTCGCGAGCGTTCAGTTGCGCCGAAGCATCCTCAAGAAGCGCCAGGCTCGCGAGAAGCAGATCGCAGCGCGCAAGGCCAAGCAGCGCCGCTACGCGGAGCGGGCCCGGTCGGCGCGGCAGGCCGCTGCCCAGCAGCAACAGCAGGCATTCCCCGATCCGTTCGGACAGCAGCCCTTTGGCCAACCACAGCCCGTCGGCCAGCAGGCTGCCGGTCCGCGCACGCGGTAGGAGAAGCCGCCGATCAGGCCGGCCCGGTGGCAACGGGCGGGCCGTTCTCGACGCCCCATTCCGACCACGAGCCGTCATAGAGCGCGGTGTCGCGGATGCCGAGACGATAGAGCGCCAGCGTGAGCACGGCTGCCGATACGCCCGAGCCGCAGGAGGTGACGATCGGCTTTGCGAGATCGACGCCGGCCGTCGCGAAGGCCTGCCGCAATTGCTCGAGCGGCTTCATCGTGCCGGTCGCGGCGTCGAACAGCTCCGCATAAGGCAGATTGCGGCTGCCGGGAATGTGGCCGGACCGCAGGCCAGGCCTGGGCTCCGCGACCTCGCCGGCGAAGCGCGGCGCCTGGCGCGCATCGATCACCTGTTCGCCATCTCCGGAGAGATTGGCGACCATTTGCTCGATCCTGCGCACGCGTGCGGCATCGAGGCTCGCATTGTAGGTCCCGGCCGTCGGCGTGACCTGGCCGCTCTCGACCGGACGTCCCTCGGCCGTCCATTTCTTCAGGCCGCCGTCGAGCACCCGCACATCCTTGTGGCCGAACGACAGGAACATCCACCAGGCGCGAGGGGCGGCGACCCAGCCGCCGGAATCGTAGACCACCACGGTATCGCTATTGCTGACACCGAGCCGGCCCGCGTCGCGGCCGAACTGCTCAGCGCTTGGATACATGTGCGGCAGCGGATTGGAATGATCGGAGACTTCATCGACGTCGAAGAACACAGCCCCCGGAATGTGCGCCTTCAGATAGTCGTCCTTTGGCAGCGGCAGCACGCCCGGCATCTTGAAGGTCGCGTCGAGCAGCTTGACCTTGGGATCGCCGAGATTCGCAGCGAGCCATTCAGTGGAGACGAGAGGGTCGTTGGGGATGGTCATGCGCAAAAACACTCCGAGCGTCACATTCTGTCATCATCGCCGGACTTGATCCGGCGATCGATCTTCTTTGAAGTGATGGACACGCGGGTCAAGCCCGCGTGTGACCGGCATTACTTATTCTCAAGCGCCCAACTTCCTAGGCGCCCGATTTCTTCGGCGCCCACGCCTCCACCGGTCCGCCCGCCTCGCGCCACGCGGCGAAGCCGCCGCCGATATGGGCGACCGGCTTCAATCCCATGTCCTGCGCGGTCTTGGCCGCAAGCGCCGAGCGCAGGCCGCCGGCGCAATGGAAGATGAACGTCTTGTCCTGCTGAAAGACCGGCTTGGCGTAGGGGCTCTGCGGATCGATCCAGAACTCCAGCATGCCGCGGGTGCAGGAGAATGCCCCGGGAATCCTGCCCTCGCGCTCGATCTCCCGCGGATCCCGGATGTCAACGATCACGACGTCGTCGCGCCTGACCGCCTCGATCGCGTCAGCCGCAGAGAGCGTCTCGATCGCGGCATTGGCTTCGTCGAGCAGCGCCTTGATGCCGCGGGTGATGGTCTGGGGCATGCTTGAACCTTCCTACTCCGGTCATTCCGGGGCGGCGCGTCAGCGTCGAACCCGGAATCTGGAGCTGATAAAACAATCTCGAGATTCCGGGCTCGGCTCTGCGCGCCGCCCCCGAATGACGGTGATGATCGCAGCGCCCCGGACTGGCACGACGGGACCACCTCTTACCGCACCAGCTCCTTCATCGCCGCTTCCAGGCCCTCGATCGTGATCGGAAACATCCGCTCCGAGAAGATACGGCGGATCAGGGTGGTCGATTCCGAATAGTCCCAGTGCTTCTGCGCCACCGGGTTGAGCCACACCGCATGCGGATAGGTGCGGATGACGCGATCGAGCCATGTCGCGCCCGGCTCCTCGTTGACGTGCTCGACCGAGCCGCCGGGCACCATGATCTCGTAGGGCGACATCGAGGCGTCGCCGACGAACACGATCTTGTAGTCGTGCGGATATTTGTGCAGCACGTCCCAGGTCGGCGTGCGGTCGGAAAAGCGCCGCTTGTTCTGCTTCCACACGCCCTCGTAGAGGCAGTTGTGGAAGTAGAAATATTCCATGTGCTTGAATTCGGTCTTGGCCGCCGAGAACAGCTCTTCGACCTGCGCGACGTGCGAATCCATCGAGCCGCCGATGTCGAAGAACACCAGCACCTTGACCGCGTTGCGCCGCTCGGGCCGCATGTGCACGTCGAGATAGCCGTGATTGGCAGTCTCGCGGATCGTGGTGTCGAGATCGAGCTCGTCGGGCGCGCCGGTGCGGGCGAACTTGCGCAGCCGGCGCAGCGCCACCTTGATGTTACGGATGCCGAGCTCGACATTGCCGTCGAGATCCTTGAACTCGCGGCGGTCCCACACCTTCACGGCGCGGTTGTTGCGGTTCTTGTCCTGGCCGATGCGCACGCCTTCGGGGTGGTAGCCATAGGCGCCGAACGGCGAGGTGCCGGCGGTCCCGATCCACTTGCTGCCGCCCTGATGGCGGCCCTTCTGCTCTTCCAGGCGCTTCTTCAGCGTCTCCATGAGCTTGTCCCAGCCCATGGCCTCGATCTGCTTCTTTTCCTCCTCGGTGAGGTATTTTTCGGCCAGCTTCTTCAGCCACTCCTCTGGGATTTCGGCCTTCTCCATCGCGTCGAGAAGGTTCTCCAGCCCCTTGAACACGGTGCCGAACACGCGATCGAACTTGTCGAGATTGCGCTCGTCCTTCACCAGCGCCGTCCGCGACAGATAGTAGAAGTTCTCGACCGAGTGCTCGGCGAGATCGGCGTCGATGGCCTCCATCAGCGTGAGATATTCGCGCAGTGAGACCGGGACCTGCGCGTCGCGCAGTGCTGTGAAGAATTGCAGGAACATGCCCATTAGATCGCGCGGCCGGGAGGGCGCGTCAAGGGCCGCGCCGATCGACTGGTCTGGACCGGCGGGCTTTTTGCTCTACAATCGACGGAACACGCATTCTGAATGGGGTTTCCTATGGGTATTCTGGCGGCACTCATCATTGGCGCGATCGCCGGCTGGCTCGCCGGCCTGATCGTCCGCGGTGCCGGTTTCGGCCTGATCGGCAACATGGTGATCGGCATCATCGGCGCGCTGGTCGCAAGCTACGTGCTGCCGGCCCTTCACATTGCGCTCGCCAGCGGCACGCTGGGAGCGATCCTCGACGCCACTATCGGCGCCGTGATCGTGCTCGTGATCCTCTCGCTGATCCGGCGCGCTTGATTATTTCTCCTTACAATGGCAGCCATCATCTCAAAGCCGCAGCGGCCGGTGCCGCTGCGTAGCCACTCAACACAAGTTCGAACGATGAGCGAGACGCAATGAAATTTACCGGCACCCAGGACTACGTCGCCACCGACGACCTCAAAGTGGCCGTCAACGCGGCGATCGTGCTCGAGCGCCCGCTCCTGGTGAAGGGCGAGCCGGGGACCGGCAAGACCGTGCTGGCGGAGGAAGTCGCCAAGGCGGTCAACGCGCCGCTGCTCACCTGGCACATCAAGTCGACCACCAAGGCGCAGCAGGGCCTCTACGAATACGATGCCGTGTCGCGGCTGCGCGACAGCCAGCTCGGCGACTCCCGCGTGTCCGACATCAAGAACTACATCAAGCGCGGCAAGCTATGGGACGCCTTCACCGCCCCGCAGCGCCCGGTGCTGCTGATCGACGAGATCGACAAGGCCGACATCGAATTCCCCAACGATCTGCTGCTCGAGCTCGACCGGATGGAATTCCACGTCTACGAGACCAACGAGACCATCAAGGCCGCGCTGCGCCCGATCGTCATCATCACCTCCAACAACGAGAAGGAGCTGCCGGACGCGTTCCTGCGCCGCTGCTTCTTCCACTACATCAAATTCCCGGATGCCGACACGATGGGCCGCATCGTCGACGTCCACTTCCCGAACATCAAGAAGCGGCTGGTCGAGGAGGCGCTGCGCATCTTCTTCGAGGTGCGCGACGTGCCGGGCCTGAAGAAGAAGCCGTCGACCTCCGAGCTGCTCGACTGGCTCAAGCTGCTGCTCAACGAGGACATCGGCCCCGAGCAGCTGCGCGAGCGCGACCCGCGCAAGCTGATCCCGCCGCTGCACGGCGCGCTCTTGAAGAACGAGCAGGACGTGCACCTGTTCGAGCGGCTGGCGTTCCTGAGCCGCAGAGAGGTGTAAGACGACGATCGGCCCTTTCTGGCCGGACGCTCCATCGCCTCCTCAGCTCTCGATCAGCCGTCCGAGCGCACGGATGATCCCATCGACCGCGATCGGCTTCTCGCAGCGGAGAATCTTCGAGAAGCGGTCGGGAATGATCGATTCGTCGTAGCCGGTCGTGAACACGAACGGCACGCCGCGTTCGATCAGCAGATCGGCCAATGGAAACGCCATCTCGCCGCGCAGATTCACGTCGAGAACGGCGCCGTCGATCCGCGCTTCGCGTCTTGCCAGGGCGAGCGCATCGGCGACGGTCCCGACCGGCCCCACGACGGTTGCGCCGGCATCGCCGAATTCGCAGCGCAGCTCGTCGGCGAGCATGTACTCGTCCTCGACGATGAGGATATGACGGTCGCGAAGCGAACGTTCAGGCATGCTCATCGAGCTCCAGCATTGTGAGTGGGACGGGCAATCGCAATCGTGCAACTGACACCATCAGGCGCGAACCTGTGTGAGGTCTCGGCGCCGAGCTGATAGGGCAAGGCCTGCTCGATCGGCTCGCGCTCCTGTCCTGTGCAGCGGCGCATCACGCTGCTCTCCCGCCGGTCGACGTGCAGCCAGGGACTTTCGTCAGCGCCGTCGCGCGCGAGCATCTGGTCTCTGCGCGGACGGCATCCGAATGATCGTTCACTCGCGGCCCCTTTTCCGTCACATCGTACCGTGAGACGCGAGGATGCGCCAAGCACCAACCTTGCATTGTCGACAGCGGCTTCGGTGGAACTGGCTGCAATCTCGAGGTTCCATGTTCCGGGAACCATCCACAGCCGATCCGGAACACGGGACAAGCCAGCACGAACGCTCGACGCGCCGGCTCCGGCTTGTTAAGCGCCAGCCTCTGCGACAAGCGCGTTTGAGTCGGGGCACATGACCGTTGCGATCGAGATGGGGCAGACGGCGGCGGGATCGCCTGCGGCCCTGGACCTCGAGGAACTCTTGGCGACGCGCCTCCTCGTGCAGGGCAATTCCGGCTCCGGCAAGTCGCATCTCTTGCGGCGGCTGCTGGAGCAGAGCGCGCCCTGGGTGCAGCAGACGATCATCGATCCCGAGGGCGACTTCGTCACGCTGGCCGAGCGCTTCGGCCATCTCGTGATCGAGGCCGAGGACCACACCGAGCGCGCCCTCCAGGTCGCCGGCGAGCGGGCGCGCATCCATCGTGTCTCGACGGTGCTCAATCTCGAGGGCCTCGACGCCGAGAACCAGATGCGGCGCGCGGCGGCGTTCCTCAACGGCCTGTTCGAAATTTCGCGCGACCACTGGTACCCGATGCTGGTCGTGGTCGACGAAGCCCAGCTGTTCGCGCCCGCCGTCGCCGGCGAAGTCTCCGACGAGGCGCGCAAGGCCTCGCTGTCAGCGATGACCAACCTGATGTGCCGCGGCCGCAAACGCGGGCTCGCCGGGGTGATCGCCACGCAGCGGCTGGCCAAGCTCGCCAAGAACGTCGCGGCGGAGGCCTCGAACTTCCTGATGGGCCGCACCTTCCTCGACATCGACATGGCGCGCGCCGCAGACCTGCTCGGCATGGAGCGGCGCCAAGCCGAGGCGTTCCGCGACCTTGAGCGCGGCCAGTTCATGGCGCTCGGCCCCGCTTTGTCGCGCCGGCCGCTAGGCCTGCGCATCGGTCCGACCGACACCAAGCCGCGCAACGCGACGCCGCGGCTGATGCCGCTGCCGGAGTCGGCGCTGGAGGACGCC
>JBARNF010000851.1:0-12014 GCA_049802835.1 Bradyrhizobium sp. | reverse complement strand
CCACCCCAGCCCTCCCCCGCAAGCGGGAGAGGGAGCGCAGCGGTCGTGCCGCGACAGCGAGTCCCAGCTACCCCACGTTCGGCTCGCCGCCATCTGGCGCAAGTTTCGTCGCCAGGATCTTGTCGATGCGGCGGCCGTCGAGGTCGATGATCTCGAAGCGCCAGCCTTCCAGCTCGAAGCTCTGGCCGACCTCCGGCACGCTACCGAAGTGCTGCAGCACGAGGCCTGCGACGGTATGATAACCGCGATGCGGCGGCACCTCGATCGCCAGCACGTCGGCGAACTCGTCGAGCTGCATCCATCCGGAGACCAGCAACGAACCGTCGCCGCGGCGAATGCAGGCGGGCTCGGGTGGCCCCTGCTCCGACGAGAACGCGCCGACGATCGACTCCAGGATATCCGCCGCGGTCACCACGCCTTCGAAGGCGCCGTACTCGTCGTGGACGAGCCCCATGTGGACGGGCGAGACCTTCAGGATCGCGATCACGTCGCGTGCGTCGACCGTCGAGGGAATGATCGGCACCTCGCGGACCAGACCGCGCAGATCCAGCGTCTCGTCGCGCAAGTAAGCCGCCAGCATGTCCTTGGCCTGCAGCACGCCGATCGGGCGGTCGCGCTCGCCGTCGGACACGGGCAGGCGCGAATGCGGGCTCTTGGCGAGCAATTCGCGGATCACCTTGGGATCGTCGTTGAGGTCGACGACATCGACTTCGGGGCGCGGCGTCATGATGGCGCCGACCGGACGGTCGCCGAGCCGCATCACGCCTGCGATCATCTCCTTCTCGCCGGGCTCCAGCACGCCCGCGGTCTCGGCCTCGCGCACCAAATGGTGAATCTCCGCCTCCGACACTTTCTCCTCGGCATCGCCGGAGCGGCCGAGCAGCGCCAGGATCAGCTTGCCCGAGAGGTCGAGCAGCACCACCAGCGGCAGCGACACCTTGGCGAGCACCTGCATGGCCGGAGCCACCCGGACGGCAACCGCCTCGGGGTCGCGCAAGGCAAGCTGCTTCGGCACCAGCTCGCCGACGATCAGGGTCGCATAGGTGATGGTGGTGACGACGAGGCCGACGCCGACGATGTCGGCGACCGAGGTCGACAGGCCAAGTTCCAGCAGCCATTGGGTGAGACGCTGGCCGAGCGTGGCGCCCGAGAAGGCGCCGGAGAGCACACCGACCAGGGTGATGCCGATCTGGACGGTCGACAGGAACCGGCCGGGGTCGGACGCCAGCGTGAGCGCGCGGCGCGCGCCGGAAACGCCTTTCTCGGCCAGCATGGCCAGCCGGGCCGGCCGCGACGACACGATCGCGAGTTCGGACATCGACAACAGGCCGTTGACGACGATGAGGACGACGATGGTCGCAAGTTCGGCGGACAGCATTTCGACCTGGTGAAGCGCCCGGAGGGGCGGGGAACGGAGACAGGTCCTACCATATGGGGACGGCTGCCGCCCATTGCCGCGTTGCGGTGAGCGCATGGGTATGCAGTGGAGGCTGGTTCGTTTGAGGAATTGCCGCGTGCATTCCGCGCTGCCGTCCCGGGCAAGCCTCGGCAGCGCGCCAGCGCGGCCCAGGCGCCGCCGGGACCCATACCGCGGAAGCTACCGAGGGACGTCGCTGGCAGTCACCTTGCCCAATGACCACCGACCGTCGTGTGGCGGAGATTCGTCTTCCTTCTGAGCGCCTTCGAGAGATCACGCGGTATGGGTCCCGGGTCGGCGCCCGCTGACGCTTTGCGTCACCGGGCGTGCCCGGGACGACGGCCTTGTTCTTCTCGCCAGCCTTGTTCTCCTCGCTAGCGTCACATTCAGTGTCGTTCGCGAGGACGACACTGAATGCGCGGCGCGATATAGGCTGCCGTGCGCAATGCGCCGCGACCAACCGCCTGTCAGAAATCCCCGTGCAGGCGGCCGGAGAAGATCGACACCGGACCGCGGTCGGCGTTGTAGGCGGGGTTGCTGACGAACTGGTAGTCGGCGGTGAAGGTCAGGTACTTGTTGATGGAATAGGCGTAGTAGGCCTCGACGATGTTCTCGCGCCGGTAGTTCAGCCCGCCATCGCCGATCAGCGGACCGAGCCCGCCGGCGGCGAGGAAGGCGCGGTGGTCGCGCGACAGGCCGTTGCTGACGCCGGCAATGCCGATCGTGTCGTCGGGGCGGCCCCAGCGTGCGCCCCTGATGGAGGTGCCGAGCGACAGGCTGGAGTCGATGTCGGTGAACGCCATGATCTCGCTCTTGCCGTCGTTCCAGCTCCAGCGGCCGAACAGGCCGACATCGTCGGACAGCGCCTGGTCGAAGCTGATCACGTAGCCGAACTTGCCACGGCCGCGGCGCGTCTGGCTGATGTCGAGGTTGAGCGCGGGATTGTCGAGCGTTTCGCGGAAGCTGCCGGCGAACACGCTGTTGAACCAGCCGATCGTGCGCAAATGTCCCGGCTGCGAGAACAGCTGATAGCGCGTCTCCAGCTCGACGACATATTCGCCGCGGCGGAACACGTTCATGTCGAAATTGTTCGAGTTCGACACGGCATCCATCAGGAAATAGCCGGCGCGCAACGCCCAATTCTTCTGGTTCAGCTCGGCGGTGGCGCCGTAGGTCAGGCCGAGCTTATCGGCCGCATAGTCGAACGCGCCGGGCGCCCATACCGACCAGTTCATGAAGTCCTTGCGGGTGTCCTTGGCGTAGGCGTTGCCGTCGAACACGTCGAGCACGGCGAACTTGCCGATTTGAAACGTGAGACGCGAAATATCCTGCTTGCCGGCGAGTTGCAGCTGGCCGCTGCCGAGCGTTTCCTGCTCGCCGCCGAAGCCGAAGGTCTGGCGCAGGAACAGCCGCGAGGTGTTGTAGTGCGGGTAGGGGAAGTCCGACTTCTGCGCTTCGCCGTTGGGGAAGCCGCCGACGCCGACGGTGTTGCTGAGGCCGAAGCCCTGCAGCAACTCGGGATTGTAATAGACCTCGCCGCCGTCCCACAGCCGCGCATTGAGATACAGGCTGTTGCTCCAGGTCTCCTGGAATTGGCGCGCCGGGGTCAGGCTGTTGGCGCCGGTGTAGGCGGCGCGGAACGCCGGATAGCCCTGGCCGATGACGGTGGCCTGGCCGTGAATTTCCCAGCGATCCGACTCCGGGTCGGACGGATCGCTCTTGAGCTTGAGCTCGTTGCCGCCGGCGAAATCGAGCTTGCGATTGAGCCCGACGCGCAAGGTCTGGAAATCCAGCGCGGAAGAATAGCTGGCGCCGTTGGAGAAGCCGACGCCGCCGTTCTCGAAGCGGCTGTAGAGATATTCGAGCCGCCAGCTCCAATGCGGCGCAAAGCCGCGCTCGATGCCGGCGCCGGCAACCCAGCCGAGCCGTGTCGACAGCAGCTTCTCGGTCTCGCCCGCGGCATTGGTGTTGATGAAGCGGCCGCCGGTCCAGGCGAGGCCGCCGGTGGCATAGACCAGCCAGTCGCCGTTGGCGTAGCCGACGCGGCCGCGCGCGGTGGCGACATAGTCCCACAGCTCCTCCACGCTCGACTGCGCCGTGTTCAGCCTGGCGACGGTGTGATTGGAGGTGAGATAGTTCGGAAAGCTGAAATCGCCCTCGAGCCCGAGCAAGAGCCCGGAGCGGCTCACCCAATTGTAGCCGGCCTGCACGCCGCCGGTCAGACCGCCGAACGGGCTGCCCGCGCCGACCTGCCCGCTCGGGTCGCTCAACGTCGCCCTGGCATGATCACGGGTATAGCCGGCGTGGCCGCCGACATAGAGCCCGGTCCAATCGAACACGGTCTGCGCGACCCGTGCCTTGACCGGCAGATCGGCAGCGCGGGCCGGCGCTGTGGCGAGCGGACCGAGCGTGGCGGTCATGGCGCCTGCGAGGATCATCTCCCGGAGGCAGTTCGAGCGGATCATGGCGGCAGGGTCCCAAGGCAAAGCACACGACGCAGACGGAAATCAGAACCTCATCGCCCGCGCACAGTCACGAGAAGAGTACGAATTGGCCCATGTTCGATCGGAAGTGTGGATGAGCGACGGCAATTTGTGGATGATTTCTATTGCAAATAATTTGCAACAGCAAGATTGATGGGGGGGTGGCGCATCTTCGGCTGGGGATGTGACCTCGGTGCAACAAAATAGCCCGCCCGAGAGGGAGCCGGGCGGGCTGTCGAGATGCGAGCCGGGGCAGATGGGACACCCGCGTCAAACACGGGGAGCAAGGCTGTGCCGGGACGGCGAGGCGAGTTTGCGGATCCTGGTCGCGGCGCGCGGCGAGGCGAACGCCGCGCCATCAATAGCCGCAGGCCCTGACCCGGCCGACATACTGTCCGAACGCGTCGAACTGCGGCACCCAGCGGCAATGCCGATAGCCGCCGTAGTAATAGCCGTCGTTGCTGGCGGCGATCGCGCTGCCGACCACGGCGGCACCGACCAGACCGGCGCCGACGCCCCAGCCCCAGCCATGATGGAAGCCGTGGGCTTCGGCAGGGGTGGAGGTCGCGGCGATACTGCCGGTCGCGGCCAGGGCAGCAAGGGTCAGCGCGGCAAGCTTGGTCTTGATGGACATGGTGAAGGCTCCTCTGGGTTGGGGCGGCCGGTCCTGGCCGCTTGCCCAATTGGACGACGCCTTTTCGAAAGCGGTTCGAATCACCCGGCGACAGTCGGCGCACGCTGCAAATTCGCGAGCGGGCGCAGAGGCTTGGTATTGATCTAGCGGCTCGCCAGAGGTCCGCCGCCGAGCCCGTTCACGTCGAAGTTATCAACATCCTCCAGCAGCGCGCAGAAGGCGCGGGCGCCATGGTCGAGCACGCGCTCGCCCTTGTCGGCGGAGGCCTGCGTGGCATCGCCGACCGCGCCGCTCGCGTTGAGATCCTGCGTCTGCCACGCCAGCGGCGCCGGCCGCTGCGTCGACAGCACGCGGTTGGTCTTCTCCATCTCAGCACCGGACGATGGGAAATCGGCGATGGCGCCGCTGCGGATCAGCGCGGGATGACGCGCCAGCATGATCGAGGTCTCGACGGCGCCGCCATGGATGCCGTGACGCAGCTCATCGGCGGAGAACAGACCGTCCGGCACGCCGAAGCGCGACCACGACGTCGTCACCACCAGCATGCGGTGGCTCGCGCGCAGGTCCTGCGCGACCAAGGTCATCGCGGCGCTGTTGCCGCCATGGCTAGTGACGATCACGAGCTTTCTGATCCCGGCGCGCGCCACGCTCTCGCCGATCGCCTGCCAGCTCCTCAGCGCCACGTCGGTCGGCAAGCTCAGCGTGCCCGGATAGTCGACATGCTCGGTCGAGATCCCGACCGGCTGCACCGGCAGGAAGGTTGCCGGCAGCTCGGCCGGCAGCAGCGCGCGGACGCCGGCGAGATAGGCTTCCGCAATGTAGACGTCGGTGCCGAGTGGGAGATGCGGCCCGTGCTGCTCGGTGGCGGCGAGCGGCAGCACCGCGATCCAGCGTGCGGTCTCGGGCGTTCCAATCGTGGGCCAGTGCAGCTCGGTCCAGTCGCGGGGCGGCAGGGTCATCGCGCAGGCTGTTTCCTTCGTCCGTCGGGCAGGGTACTTATCGCCGATAATAACATCTCGACGGGCATCTTGGGCGAGACCAACCGGGGAATCCAATCATGACTCAGGGGCTTCTGTCGCGAACGTTAATGGCGGCTTTGCTCGTCGCGGGTGCGATGGTCCCGGCGGCCACGGCCCAGACCCTGGACAAGGTGTCGTTCGGCACCAACTGGGTGGCCGAGGCGGAGCATGGCGGCTTCTTCCAGGCCGTCGCCGACGGCACCTACAAGCGCTACGGACTCGACGTGACGATCGTGCCGGGCGGTCCCAACGAGAACAACCGCATGCTGCTGATCGCCGGCAGACTCGAGTTCTTCATGGCCGCGAACACCCTGATGTCGTTCGATGCGGTCGCCAACAACGTGCCTGTGGTGTCGATCGCGGCGATGTTCCAGAAGGACCCGCAGGTGCTGCTGACGCACCCCGAGTCGAGGATCACCAAGCTCGAAGAGCTGAAGCCGCTGACCCTGTTCGTCTCCAAGGAAGGCATCTCCAGCTACTATCAATGGCTGAAATCGGAATACGGCTTCTCCGAGAAGAACGTGCGTCCCTACACGTTCAATCCGCAGCCCTTCATCGCCACGGCGCAGAGCGCGATGCAGGGCTACGTCACCTCCGAGCCGTTCGCGGTCGAGCGCGCCGCCGGCTTCAAGCCCGGCGTGATCCTGCTCGCCGACTACGGCTTCAACACCTATTCGACCCTGATCGAGACGCGGCGCGACCTGATCGAAAGCAAGCCGGATCTGGTGCAGCGCTTCGTCGATGCCTCGATCGTCGGCTGGTACCACTACATCTACGGCGACAATTCGGCCGGCAATGCGCTGATCAAGAAAATGAACCCGGAGATGACCGACGATCTCCTGGCCTATTCGGTCGCCAAGATGAAGGAATACGGCATCGTCGATTCCGGCGACAGCGTGAACAAGGGCATCGGCGCCATGACCGACGAGCGCGTCGTGAGCTTCTTCGACAAGATGGTGCGGGCCGGCGTGGTCAAGCCGACGATCGACTATCGCAAGTCCTACACGCTGCGCTTCGTCAACAAGGGCGTCGGCGTCGATCTCAGGCCGAAGCAGTAGACGCGCGACCGGCGCTGGCAGCAGATGAGCGCGTCCCCTGTGTCCGAGAGCGGCGCCGCCAGGACCGCGGTGCGCCTGCGCGGCGTCACCAAGGTGTACGACTCCGGTGTTGCCGCGCTGGGGCCGATCGATGTTGCGATCGCAGAGGGCGAGTTCGTCTCGCTGCTCGGCCCCTCCGGTTGCGGCAAGTCGACGGCGCTGCGGCTGATCGCTGGCCTTGCAAGCCAGAGCAGCGGCACCGTCGACGTCGCGGCGGCGTCCGGGGCGAGGCCCGGCCATCGCATCGGCTTCGTATTCCAGGAGCCGACCTTGATGCCCTGGACCAGCGTGCGCGACAATGTCGGCCTGCCGTTGACGCTCGCGCATGTGCCCACCGCCGAGGCGCGGCCCAGGATCGATGCCGCGCTCGCGCAGGTCGGGCTGTCCGATTTTGCCGAGGCCTTTCCGCGCGAATTGTCCGGCGGCATGAAGATGCGCGCCTCGCTGGCGCGGGCGCTGGTGACGCGGCCTGACATCCTGCTGATGGACGAGCCGTTCGCCGCGCTCGACGAGATCACGCGCTTCCGCCTCAACAATGATCTGCTGGCGTTGTGGCGCAGTCTGCAGATGACCGTCGTGTTCGTCACCCATTCGGTGTTCGAGTCGGCCTATCTGTCGCAGCGCGTGCTGGTGATGACGGCGCGGCCCGGCCGGCTCAGCGCCGAGATCCGGATCGAGACGGATGCGCCGCGTGATGATGCGTTTCGCGCGTCGCCGGCTTATGCCGGCTATTGTCGCAGCGTGTCGGACGCGCTGGCGCCAGCCTATACCGGAGTGCATGCGCTGTGAGCGGCGTGCGCGAGCGAGCCCCATCCGTCGCCGGAACGCGCCTGGCGAGCCTCGCCTTTCCCGCGCTCGTCTTCGTCGCCGCGATGACGGCGTGGGAGCTCGTGGTGCGCCTCAACGGCATCCAGCCCTATGTGCTGCCGGGGCCGCTGCTGGTGCTGAAGACCTTGATCGCCGACTGGGACATCCTTGCGCAGTCACTGCTCACGACCTTGGTCACGACGCTCGAAGGCTTCATTGCCGCGGCGCTCGGCGGCATCGCGCTGGCGCTTGTGTTCAACCAGTCGAGATGGCTGGAATGGGCGCTGTTTCCCTATGCCGTGGTATTGCAGGTCACGCCCGTGATCGCGGTCGCGCCGCTGCTCCTGATCTATCTGCCGCAGCAGACGGCCGTCGTCGTCTGCGCCTGGATCGTCGGCTTCTTTCCGGTGCTGTCCAACACCGCGCTCGGTCTCAACTCGGTCGACCGCAATCTCGCCGGATTGTTCCAGCTCTACGGCGCCTCGCGCTGGCAAACGCTGCGCTATCTGAAGCTGCCCGCGGCGCTGCCCTATATTCTCGGCGGCCTGCGCATCGCTGGTGGACTGTCGCTGATCGGCGCCGTCGTCGCCGAGATCGCGGCCGGCAGTGCCGGCGCCGGCTCGGGTCTCGCCTATCGCATCGCGGAATCCGGCTATCGTCTCAACATACCCCGCATGTTCGCAGCGCTGGTGCTGCTGTCGGTGGCCGGGATTGTCATCTACGGTTTGCTGGCGCTAGTTTCGCACCTCGTTTTGCGGCGCTGGCATGAAAGCGCGCTTGGAAAGGACACCTGATGGCGGCCACTTC
The DNA here is from genome assembly GCA_049802835.1 of Bradyrhizobium sp. Classification (GTDB taxonomy): domain Bacteria; phylum Pseudomonadota; class Alphaproteobacteria; order Rhizobiales; family Xanthobacteraceae; genus Bradyrhizobium. The sequence goes on along the minus strand of JBARNF010000851.1, from coordinate 3,750 downwards.
GTCTGACAAGATCGATGTTCTGATCTATGGGCCGCTGCGGCCGATCCTGGAAAAGGGCTTCCCGGACAGCTTCAACGTGCACCATGCGACGACGCGTGCCGATCTCGAAGCGCTGCCGGCGGACGTGAAGGGCCGGATTCGCGGCATTGCCGTGACCTTCCACACCGTTACCACCGATGCTGCGGTCATGGCGATGCTGCCGAAGCTGGAGATGATCGCGAGCTTCGGCGTCGGCTATGATCACATCGCGGCCGCCCACGCCGGCCAGCACGGCATCATCGTCACCAACACGCCCGATGTCCTGACCGAGGAGGTCGCGGACGTCGCCATGGGGCTGCTGATCGCAACCTGTCGCGAGTTCATCAAGGCCGACCGGTTCGTGCGCTCCGGCGAGTGGGCCTCGAAGCCCTATCCGCTCAGCGTCGGCTCGCTGCGCGACCGCACCGTCGGCATGGTCGGCATGGGCCGCATCGGCCAGGCGATCGCGCGCCGGCTCGAAGCGTCGCTGGTGCCCGTCGTCTATCATTCGCGCAAGCCGGCGGCAGGCGTCGCCAACCGCCATTATCCCGACCTGCTTCAGATGGCGAAGGACGTCGACACGCTGGTCGTGATCGTCCCAGGCGGCGCCAGCACCAACAAAATCGTCAATGCGGAGGTGCTGAAGGCGCTCGGACCGCGCGGTGTGGTCGTCAACGTCGCGCGCGGTTCGGTCATCGACGAGCCCGCGCTGATCGAAGCGCTGAAGTCCGGCACCATTCTCGGCGCCGGTCTCGACGTGTTCGAGAAGGAGCCGTCGGTGCCCGACGCGCTCAAGGCGATGGACAACGTCGTGCTGCTGCCACATATCGGCTCGGCCGCCATCGTAACCCGCAACGCGATGGATCAGCTGGTGGTCGACAATCTCAAGGTCTGGTTCGCCGGCAAGCCGCCGCTGACGCCCGTTCCGGAAACGCCGGTGAAAGGCCGCTGATGAATCGCTCCCTCCTGCCGACAATCGCGCTGCTGTCGGGGCTTGCCGGAAGCCTGCCTGCTGACGCGCAGGACGCGACCAGCCTGAAGAAGGCGATGATCGGGCAGTGGGAGCTCGCGACCACCGATCGCAGCAAGACCTGCGTCGTGACGATGAAGCCCGACGCTGCGCCGCGCGGGCAGAAGCTCGAGCTGGAGCCGAGCTGCGCGACGGCGCTGCCCTTCACCAAGGACATCGCCGGCTGGAACGTGAAGGGCCTCGACATCGTCAGCCTCCAGGCCGCCAACGGTGAGGCGGTGATCGACTTCACCGAGGTCGAGGCCGGCATCTTCGAGGGCCTGCGCCAGGGTGAGGGTGTCTACATCCTGCAGAACCTGGCCGCGGCGCGGTCGCTGGCGAAATCGATGGACCAGATGATCGGCGACTGGGCCATGGTCCGCGGCAACGGCGCCACGATCTGCAGCCTGGTGCTCACCAACAACGACGCCGGCAACGACAATTTCCAGGTGTTCGTGAAGCCGAAATGCGATGCCACGATCACGGCCTTCGCGCCGACGCAGTGGCGGCTCGAGCACGGCCAGATGATGCTGATGTCGGACCGCGGCGAGACCTGGCGCTTCGAGGCCGACGACAATGCGCAATGGCGGCTGGTGCCGGACAGCGCCAATCCGCTGATCATGCTGCGGCAGTGAGGCGGGGCCGGACGTCGTCCGGGCGCTGTGGGGCAACGGTCGAAAATCGTCGCCGGCCGGCATTGACACAGGGTTAACGTTTCGTTGCTCCCGGGTTCCTGCCAGTGGAACGCGTTGTTTACGCATCTTGCGTCTGATGGTTGCACCCATTGAGGGAGCCGGCCATGCCGACGTCGTTGCGCGGGTTCACCAAGTCGCTGCCGTCGTTCAGCCTCAACGACAAGATCTCCGCGGCAGCCGCCGCGTTTGCCGTCCTCGTTGTCCTGCTTACGCTGGGGGCGCTGGCCGCGCTGCGCGAGCAGCGCATGTTCCACGACCGTTTCGGGGTATTGGCCGCGTCGTCCCGCAACATCGAGCGTGCCAACGCCGCCATCTACGCCGTCGTGATGGAATCGCGCGGCATCTACATGTCTCAGGATCGCAACGTGGCGCGGCGCTATGCCGACTCGCAGCTTGCGAAGCTTCAGCAACTGACCAAGGTCGTCGAGGAATGGCAGCAACTGGTGCCGAATGAGGATGCGTCGCTGTTCGCCCCATTCAAGCAGCGCATCGAGCAGTTCGTCGCGTTCCGCACCGAGATGGCGCGCCGCACGATCTCGGTCGGGTCGTCCGCGGCGCGCGAGCTCGGCGACAATGACGAGAACCGCGCTGTGCGCACCGCGCTCAACGAGGATCTCGAGCGGCTGTCACGCCTCTATGACGATCGCATGACTGAGCTCGCCGAGGCCGCCGACGCACGCAGCCTGGTCTCGTTCTATCTCGGCGGCCTCGGCGGCCTGCTGGTGATGCTGATCGCTACCGCGACGCTGTCGCTGCGCCGGGGTGTGCTGAGGCCGCTGTTGGATATCGCCCGCGTCACCGATCGCATCGCTTCGGGGCGCATCAAGCTGACGATCCCGCATTCCCGGCGGCACGACGAGATCGGCCGCGTCGCGCATGCGGTCGAGACGTTCCAGAACGGCGTGTTTCGTATCCAGGAGCTGGAGCAGCACGAGCTCCAATTCGAACGGCAGCATGCCGACATCCTGCGCGAGCACGAACGGCTGGAGCAGGGGGCGGTCAGCAGCCAGCAGCGGCTCGATGCGGCGGTCGCCAACATGGCCCAGGGGCTGATCATGCTCGACAGTTTCGGCTACGTGCTGATGGTCAACGACCAGTACCGCGCGCTTTACGACGCTCCCGCCACGATCGCACGGCCCGGTGCCCACATGCGCGAGCTCCTCGCGCACCGGGCCAAGCTCGGCCTCCTGCGCGAAAAGCCCGCCGACTATCTCGCCGCCCTGCGGCAACGCATGAAGGATGGCAGGCCGGCAAACTCCGAGGTCGAACTTGCCGACGGCCGGACCATCCGCGTCTGCGAACGTCCGATGGAGACCGGCGGCTGGATCGCCACGCATGAGGACTTCACCGCGCAGCGCCGCAACGAGCGGATCCTGGCGAGAGCCGAATACTTCCTGGCAGCCCTGCTGGAGAACATCCCGCAGGCGGTGGTGGCCAAGGATGCACAGTCGCTGTGCTACGTGTTCGTCAACCGCGCCACCGAGGTCCTGTTCGGCCTGCCGCGCTCCGAGATCATCGGCCGCGCGGCGCGCGACTTGTTTCCGGGGCCGACGGGTGCGCTGATCGAGAGCTTCGACCGTGAGCTGCTCGCCGAAAGGGTCGACGAGAGTCCGAAGGCGCACAGCGTGACAATGCCCGGCAACGTCCAGCGTGAGGTCGTCGTGCGACGGCTGCCGGTCTCGATCGGCGAAGGCGAGCCCAAGTTTCTGCTCAACATCATCGAGGATCGCACCCCAGCTCAGCGCGCTGCGGCATGACGTGCCACGTGGCGATGCCCGGGATTCTCCTGCCTTGACGTCGCCTTGATCTGCAACAAGAACGGCCCAGCCGGGTCAGATACCAAGCCCGGAACGGAGGCCTGTTCATGATCCGACGTCTGGGGATTCCCTTTGCCGCCCGCCTGGGCGCTGCAGCGCTGCTGGTGCTTGCGGTCGTCGCTCCGCTGCATCAGGCTGCCGCGCAGGACGTGCTGGGTGGCGCCATCCTCGGCGGCGCAGGCGGCGCGATCCTGGGCGGTGCGCTCGGCGG